>JANWXX010000380.1 GCA_025057345.1 Polyangiaceae bacterium
TGCGTGAGGCCATCCGGACCTTCCTTGCAAACCCCAGTGTTCCCAGGCACTTGGCCCTGGGTGCGTAACTCCTAAGTTAGGACTCGTTGTGCCGCAACGTTCTGCCTCTTGGGCACAGGCTGCCTCACAGGAGGATTGAAGGGTGTAGCCAGGGGAGAGGGGGCGCTCTGTATCCGCTTTGGTGGTGTTGAGAACGCACTCAAAGCCATTGGGGCACTCGGAGTTGTTGTTGCAAGGGGTGGCGCTGCCCCCGCCTCCACCCCCATCGGAGCAGGCGAGCAGGGACAAAGAAAGAACGAAAACGGGGGTCAGCAGACGATTCAGGTTCATGGCGGGATCTGTCTTTGGAGGGAAGCTAGCAAGTGGTACGAAGTGAACCAACCCAATTTTCCCTGATGCTTTGGAATCCTCCCTCACGCAAGCGGGAGCATGAAGCGTGGAGCTATTTCATGGGCACAATCCCACCGGACCGCCCCGACCCTCCCTTGTATTTCGGGCCGCATGCTAGAGTGGTGCGGTGTCAGGCGAGCCGAGGAACCAGCGGCCACCCCCCCGAGGAACCCCCACCCTTGCTTCTCCCTCCAGCGTGTCCGGCTTGGCATTGTCCCCCCCTCCTTCCCTCCCCGGACACCGGACTCTTGTAGCCTCCGCGGCCCTCGTTGACCCGGCCCCCGCAGCTTCCTGGCAGATCCGTGGTCCTGATCGGGTCCGCAACCCGGGTCCTGGTGATCTCGTCTCTTCCAGCCGGGGCAGTTACCGCCTACTCCGTGAAGTGGGTCGTGGTGCCCATGGAGCCGTCTACGAGGCGATTGGTTCCTTCGATCAACGGTTTGCCCTCAAGCTCCAGATTCCTGCCTTCCGTTCCTACGCTGAGGTCTACGAGCAGTGGCGCAATGAGGCGAACCGCCTCCTTTTGCTGCGGCACCCCAACGTTGTCTACCTCCACGATGCCTTCGAGCACAACTATCTCTTCTATATGGCCTTGGAGTGGTGTCCCTGGACGCTCAGGGATCTCCTAGGCAACCCGCTTCCATCGGACTTGGTTATTGAGCTGCTCCGTCAGCTCCTCGCAGCAACGCAATACCTCCATGATAACGACATCATCCACGGTGACATTCACCCTGGGAACGTGCTCCTCACAAACTTGAATCGGCCGGTGGCCAAGCTGGCAGACTTTGGCATCTCTCAAGATCTCCAGGGGAAGGGATTCGCCCGTCCCAGCGTTGTCCACCATGCCATCATGGCCCCCGAGGTGGTGGCTGCCGGCTACACCTCCCGCCAATCCGATCTCTACCAGATCGGTCTCCTCTGCTTCTGGATGATCACTGGGCGTGCCGCCCTAGACTACGCTGTCCCTTACCCAGATTTGGTTCGCCAGGTGACCGAGGGTGTCCCTCGCTCCCGCGCTGAGGCCCTTGGCACCCCCCTGGGAAACATCGTGGCCAAGATGCTCCGCCGCCGGGAGGCCTACCGTTACGCCAGCGCCCATGAGGTCTGGCAGGATCTGCAACAAATCCGCGATGGGTGCCTCCGCTGATCGCATTTCACTTGGCAGGAAGGAGATCAGCCTTTCACTTCGCTTAGGCGGCTCTCCAGGTAACGTTCTACGGTATCCACAATGGCCTGGGTGCGGCTATCGATCTCCAAATTGACTAGGTCACCTTCTTTCTTGAAACCGAAGGTAGTCAATCGCAGCGTTTCAGGGATGAACCACACCCGGAAGGTGGCATTTTCCCTGTTGGTATCCGACACCGTGAGCGAGCAGCCATCCAGGGCAACGAAACCTTTGGGAAGCAGGTAGCGCATCCAAGATGGGTCCACCTGAAAGGTCAGTACCCGGTTGGTCGGGGTTTCTTCGACGGTGATGATGGGGCACGTGCCCGTCACATGCCCCGAAACTAGGTGACCACCCACTTCGTCTCCATAGCAGAAGGAGCGTTCGACGTTGACCCGGGAGCCAACCCGTAGCGACCCCAAGGTGGTTTTCGTGAGGGTTTCCTGCATGGCATCAAAGCGCACGAGATCTCCATCGATCTCTACAGCGGTGAGGCAGACGCCATCAATGGCGACGCTAGCCCCCCGCTGGAGCCCCTCCCCCAGCCCTGCAGGTAGGATAACGCGGAGCGAAAGGAGCCCAGGACTGAGCTGCACCTCGGTCACCTCTCCGAGCCCCTTCACGATCCCTGTGAACATGGAGAGAACCGTAGCATACTCACTCGCGCCTCAGCGCTTGGATGGGATCAAGGCGAGCAGCACGGCGAGCGGGGAAGAAGCCGAAGACGACGCCGAGCAAGCAACTCGTCGCTACGGCTACCCCCACTGCCTGTGGCTCAATCACCAGCTTGAACCCCAGCGCTTTGGATAGGATCCGCACCAGACCATAGCTGAGTGCGAGCCCTGCGAGGCCACCGAGGAGAGAGAGGACGACGGCTTCGACAAGGAACTGGAGGAGGATGTCTCCCTCTCGGGCCCCAATGGCCATTCGGATTCCGATCTCTTGCGTCCGCTCCGTCACGCTTACCAGCATGATGTTCATCACTCCGATGCCCCCAACGAGCAACGATACCGCTGCCACTGACAGCAGCAGCGCCGACAGCGCGCCCAAGATGGACTGCTGCGTCGCCTGGAACTCTGCCTGGCTCCGGATAGAAAAGTCCGGCTCCTTCCCTGGGCCGATCCGGTGGCGCTGCTTGAGGATGGCGGTGGCCTGCTCTACGGCACGCTCGGTGACCTCTTCGCTAGTTGCCGATACTATCAGTGCTCCGGCAGTTCCCGGCGGTGCCCAGGAGATGTGGGAGCTGAATGTACCCAGAGGCATCAGGATCACATCGTCTTGATCGCCCCCGAAGGAAGCTTGCCCTTTGCTCTCTAGAATGCCGAGCACCCGGTAGGTGTGGCGTCCGATACGCAGCCGCTGACCGATGGGGTCCACAGTCCCGAAGAGGTTGTCGCGTACAGTGGTCCCGATGACGCACACTTTGTCCTTGATGTTCTCAGCAGCAACATCCCAGATCTCTCCCTTGATCAGCTTCCAGGCACGAACCGTCAGATAATCGCGGTTCGTCCCGATGGCGCTGGTGGAAACGTTGCGCCCCTCAAAGACGGCTTGTATTGGCGCACGGCGCACCGGAGCCCAGGTACGGATGCTGGTAGCCTCCCGCACCAAGGCCTCGCCGTCCTCGACCGTGAGGCGACTGCCGACGAGCCCAGTCTGCCCCCGAGCCCCCGACACATTCGCTGCTTGAGGGAAGATGATGATCGCATTGGAGCCCAGGTTGGCGATCTGGGCCTCCACTGCTTTGCTGGCTCCCGTCCCCAACGCCGTCACCACTACTACCGCAGTGATCCCGATGAGAATGCCCAATACTGTCAGCGCTGCGCGCAGTGCATTCCGGCGTACCGCTCGCAGCGCCAGCCACAGAGACGAGAGGGTCATCGAGAGCATGAAACAAGAGCAGCTAGCAGGTTCCCACGATACCCCGGAGTCACGATCGCAGTCATCCCCCGATGTTGCCCTGCAGTGCTATAAGACATCATGCTTGCGCAGCGCATATCTCTCCTGGGAGCTTTGGCGTTGATGGCCTGTACCACCACCGCTGAGACGGTTAGTGGGCCGAATGACCCGGGGCCAGCCCGCATGGATGTGAACTATCGGGTCATGGCGCTCAACCCATGCGAGGAAGATCCGTCGAGGTACCAAGCGATCCGACCGCGAGGGGAAGATCTGCTGCTGCTCCAGGTTCTAGGTCCACTCTCCGAGGACGGCTCGGAGAAGCCGCTTGAGCTAACTCTCCGCGCCCCCGGTGCCTGTGGGGCCCTTCCTCTCTGCGGTCACCTGCTGGTACGGGTTGACCCTACTTCGGTGGATACAGAGGCGCTGGCTTTCCGTGCCTCCACCCGCACCCTGGAGATACCGCTGTATAAGCTCCCAGAACCGCTAGGGTCGCACACCATTGAGGTGCAGCTTCACGGCGACGACGGACGGCAGGCCCTTGGTTCCGACGGACGCCCTCGCGCTGAGACGCTCGTCGTTGAGGTAGTGGCGGCGGACAGCTCCGGGTGCACCCCGCAGCCCTGAAAGCTCACCAATACGTGGCGTTGGAGAGGATCCGGGGGGAGAGCTCTTGCCGAGCATGCCCCTCGGTATCAAGGGCAACAAGCTCCTCGTCAAACTCGGCGGCGCGATAGCCCTCCCCCTCGGAAGAGACAGAGACGCGGAGCAGCACCTTGCCTTCTGGTGTAGGCTCAATGCGGTACCCCTTCACTTGACCATGCTCCACGGCAGCGATGAAGCGGGTACGATCCCGCTCTCGAAGGGCGGAAAAGGCGGCTGCGAGGCTACCGGTGAGCATCCCGCCACTGACCATCGCGACCAGCGTCCAGAAGCCGATCGAGCTGTACCACTCGGTGCCTGCGGCAGCGTTCCGGGAGGAGGCCAATATAGTGAAGGCAACCAGGGAGAGAACCAGGTTGGTCAGGCCCACGGTTCGCTCACCTCGTTCCTCTCCAGAGAGCCCCTGGAGGGCATGGCGCTGGGCTTGGGCAATGGGGAGCCCGAAGAAGATCAAGGTCAGGATGAGCGCAGGTACCCAGATCAAGGCACCAAGGGTGACCCCTAGCACTACGCCGCCAAGGAATTTCTCCAAGAGTTGAAGGAATCCAACATAAGGCCCCTCGCTAGCGAACAGGATGCCTGCCGCGAGGCCCCCGTTGGCAGCGGCCAGTGGGATCGAAAGCAGCCAGCCGGCCCGGATCTTCCGCGAGCCAACGGCGATGTCCACTCGCCACCGAAGCAGCATGGCCCAGAAAGTGCCGAGCAGCCAGGTGGGAAGGCCTACGACTAGGGTGACCCCCCCGAAGGAACCGTCGGTGAACCCGGAGCCGAAGAGGACGGTGGTCAGCGCTGCCAGGGTGAGGCCAACCCCAGCG
>JANWXX010000381.1 GCA_025057345.1 Polyangiaceae bacterium
CCTTTTGGGCACAAGAGGATTCGGGGAACTTGGCCTTGCAATCGATAAGGTCGCAGCAATTGAAGTCATCGCAGTCGATGTACTTGTCCCCGTCGTTGTCCTTGCCATCACTGCATAGCTCGACCGTATTTTCCGACGTCCCAGGGGAGCCACCCGAGCCCTTTTGGGCACAAGAGGATTCGGGGAACTTGGCCTTGCAATCGATAAGGTCGCAGCAATTGAAGTCATCGCAGTCGGTGAACTTGTCTCCATCGTTGTCCTGACCATCGGTACACAGGGCCGCCGTGTTCTCGCCGCTGCTGCTCCCACCGGAGCCACTGCTACCGCCGTTCCCCCCAGACTGGTTGCAGACAGTGAGGCCAGGGGTGGTCGCGCAGTTGAAATCCTCGCAGTCAGCAAAGCCATTGCTGTCGTTGTCCTTCCCGTCACTGCAAAGCTCGTCGGTAGTTTCCAAGACACCTCCCCCTCCCGTGCCCGCTGCAGCACCGCCCGACCCTCCGGCGATACCACCAGACCCCCCGTTAGTGCCACCTGAACCCCCGCTGGAACCACCTGCACCTGTAGAGATACCGCCGCTCCCGCCTGTCGGGGAACTACCAGCCTGGGAGCTACCGGCCTGGCCTCCCCCAGAAGCGCCGGCGGACGGTTTTGAGAGGCTTTCACCGGAACCGGAATCGCCACAAGCGAAGAATAGAGCGGCACCAACGAGGGCAAGGATCGAGAGATTACGATGCATGGTAGGAGAAGTACCTGCATCGGAGGGTAGCTTCAAGAAAGATCCCGGTGACGTTCTCCGCAAAAGCCGCGGTTAGCAAGCAAGAGAGCGGAGCGCATCAAGGACTGCTTGGCCGAAGCGAGCAACCCGAGCAGCCCCCCAGCCGTGGATGTCGGCTAGCTCCAAGAGAGTTTTGGGGTTGCGTTCGGCGGCGGCCAGCAACGCAGCATCATGGGCGATGACGTAGGGGGGGACCGCAGCGTCCTTGGCGAGGCGGGCCCGTAGCTCACGCAGCGTATCGAAGCGGAGACGGGCATCGTTGCCAGGGGGGCTATCGGTGGGCGATCTAGCCTTGCGGGAGCGGGAGCGCGAGGCACGAGGGGCGAAGGAACGTAGCCGGATGGTCGACGTGGTTTCTCCCCGCATCACCCGGGCGCCTAGCTCGGTCAGGAAAGGGACCGGGAAGTCCCCCGTGGTGACGTCCACGTAGCCCGCAGCCACCGCCGCCCGGAGTACCGCCATCACCTCGTCGTGATTCATTTCGCGGAGCAATCCGAAGGTAGTCAGTTGGTTGAAGCCAAAGCGAATGGTCCGTTCGTTTTCGATACCCCGAAGCATGTCACAGACTGAGGTGAGTCCTCCGCGCCGACCCCCCCGAGCCACCCCGGCCAATGCCTTACGAACCACGAGCGCATCTCGCTCAAGCGAAGCTGGGTCATCCCGTTGCTCTGCAGCACGTGCCCGGCAAACATCGCAACGACCGCAGCCACCGATGGCCTCCGCGTCATCGGAGAAATATCGGAGGATGAAATCGTGGCGGCAAGAGCATGCGTCTACGTAGCGCAAGAGATCCCGGAAGAGACCCCACTGCCGCTGAATGGAAGCCCGGTCTGCAGGCTGCCCGTCCAAGCCCATCTCAATCAACCGACGGCGTAGTGGGATGTCTCCGGGGGACATGCACAGAAGTCCTCCTGCAGGCTTCCCGTCCCGTCCGGCGCGTCCTACCTCTTGGTAGTATGCCTCAATGGAGGCGGGCGGCTGCGTGTGGACCACCACCCGCACATCCGGTCGGTCGATCCCCATACCAAAAGCGTTGGTCGCCACCACCACATCCAGATGTTGATCCGCGAAGGCTCGGGAAATCTTCCCGCGAAGCTCACTATCAAGCCCAGCATGGTAAGGATGCGCCCGCCAGCCCTGAACGCGAAGGAACGCTGCCACCTGCTCTGTCTGCTTGCGGGTAGCGGCATAAACGATCCCCGCTCCCCGAGGAGCCTGTGGATCGACCAGGGTAAGGCGTAGCGCTTCGTCAGCCCGGCGCATGGCCTCTCGGGGGCTGGTGGTATGCTCGACGCTTAGCGCCAGGTTGGGTCGAGCAAAGCCCCGGAGCACCAGTATCACCTGATCGTCTCCCAGGCCCAATGCTCGAAGGATCTCCGCTCGGGTGGCCGGGGTCGCCGTGGCCGTGCAGGCCAGCAACCGAGGCGGTGGTGAGCGCTGGATCACCTCTCCCAACCGCAGATAATCCGGGCGGAAATCCTGGCCCCAGTGGACAATGCAATGAGCTTCATCAATGGCGAGGAGCGAGAGTTGGCGCGCTGGAACGATATCGTAAATGCTTTCGCTTAGGCGCTCCGGGGCGACATATACCAACCGATATCGGCCCCGGCGGATCCCCGCGAAGCGCGCCTGGCGTTCCTCAGAAGATAGGGTGGACGCCAGGTACGTCGCCGGGATACCCCGCTGCTCAAGCGACCGCACTTGATCCTCCATCAGCGAGATCAGAGGGGAAACCACCAGCGCCGTACCATCGAGCAAGTACGCTGGGAGCTGGTAGCACAAGCTCTTGCCCCCGCCGGTCGGCGCTACGACCAGCACGCGGGCTCCCGGCTGCATCAGCGCTGTCATCGCCTCCTCCTGCCATGGGAAGGGCGCCGGAATGCCAAACTGCTCGCGGGCCATACGTCGCAGATCGGCCGTAGGATCGTAGGCAGCAGCCAACATCGTGTGCGACCCCACTGTGACTAGGTCCATGGGAAAAATCCAGGCAGACATTGTGCGTCCTACCTGCACCGACCGTGCCTAGCCCAGCTCGAAGCTTTCCCAGGGAAGATGGGGTGAGGGAACCGGCGGCTCGGCGGCGAGGAGGTAGCATGGCCGCCACCGGCGGTGCCCCCACCGCGGAGCGGCGCTTTCACCTCCGTTACGGGCAGGTGCTTGAACAACAGCACCAATAGGTTGACATTCCACTCACTGGTCAGTGCTTGAGGGAGATATCCGCAAGCTGAATCTTGGCATCGTTGGCGAAGGGGCTTTCAGGGAAGCGGCGGAGGAAGGAGCGAAGGGCGGTCTTGGCATCGTTCCAAGCCTGGATGTCTACAAGGCACTGGATGAGGAGAAAGAGAGCATCATCCAAGATCTCCTTATCAGGGGAGGCTTCCGAGAGCTGCTGGAGGATCGGGATCGCATCCCGCTGGCGGCCCAAGTGGCGCAGGGCATCAGCCTGGTGATACCGGGCGGCAGGAGAGTGGGCAGCATTGTCCTTGTGGCGTAGGCTCTCCTCGAAGGCTTGTTGTGCCTCGTGCCAGCGACCGAGGCGTGCGTGATCCTTACCCTGGTAATAAGCAATGGTGGACAATTCATTGCGAGCGCGCTCCACGGCATCGGCAAAGAAGTTGGCCTCGGCCTTGGAAAGAGGCTCTTTGCGGATGGCTTCGTACTGCTCCAGCAGTTCGGCGCGCTTGCCTAGGCGAATGAGCTCGTAGAAGGCAGCGGCCTTGGCTTCAGCGCGGTTGCGCTCCTCATCCCGTTTCTGGGCCTCCCGGAGCTCACGAGTGAGGCGTTCGACGGAGGCACGGGTCTGCTCGGTTTTGGCCAGCTCAGCATCAAGGCGAGCATCCCAAGCAAGCTTGAGCGCCACGAACACGACAATGACAAAGATGATGTAGGCGGTAGCACTGGTCCAGACCAAGCGTCGCTCGGAGCCCTGCTGGCGCTTGGCCATGCTCTTGAGATCTGCCGAGAGCGCATTGGTCAAGTTGTTGGTCTTGATGACCAACCCGCGCGACTCGATGATCTCGCGCTTCAGTTCGCGCATCTCCTGGTCGTATTCTTCGCGGTAGGTGGCCATGGACGAGGCTTCTAACGCGCCCCAAGCCCTCGTCAACCCGGCGTTAGTTGCAGCCCGGAGGAACCCTCACCGCGGGCTTGGCCATCCCCCCCAGGAGGTGCAATTCTAAGTCTGTGCGCTCACTCCCTCTCCTCGCTGTGCTGCTTTTGCTGGTCAGCTGCAAGGCTTCGGTTTCAGCCAACATCAACGCCGGAGGCTCCTCGGAAACAGCTGATCCAGTGCCGCCTCCCTCTCAGGAAGTGTCCAACCGTCGGGATCACGAGAGTACTCGGACTTCTTTTATCGGTGTCACCCATGCCCTGGAACTTAGCGAGGCAGCCTCCACCCAGGCCGTCTGCCAGTGCATGGCAGCCGCGGTGGGAGCCCCCCAGGATAGTGCCTTTCAGTGGCGAGGGCCCCCCCCTACGGTGGGCGACGATGCCCTGGTGCTCGCCATCGGGAACGAGAAGAGTTCCTGCAACCACCAGGGCTCCTTCCGTGGGCCATCGATCCAGGGGATCGAGAGCGATGGGAGCAACGTGATTGTCCTGCTGGAAGAGCCACGTCCAGGGGTTCCGGTGGCCCGAGGGGCGGTGTTCCAGCGCCCTCCGGGGGAGGGGTTTCTGGTGTTCCGCCCGGACCGTCGGCTCCCCTACGGCCAGCCCCTGCCCGGCAGCGGTGCCTCGGTTTGCCGGATCCCCCTTGGCGAGAGCCACGCGGCACCGCCAGCCGACACTAGCACAACGCCTGCACGTCGAGGTCCCAAACCTCCGGTCAACACCTTCTGAAGAAGGATTGTTGGGGGCAAAATCGAGGAGTTTTGATAGCATCTTGGCATGCTTTTCCGTTGGCTTCTAGCCTCCTCTTGCCTCCTATTCCTCGGGGTTGCTTGCGCAATTGAGGCAGAAGGAACCTTCGATGTTTTTAGGAGTTACGCACCCACCCAGGAATACCGTGTGATGTCTGGCTGTTATCCTACGATGGCCTCGCCCAAGGACAAGGTTCTCTCCGACACCGATTACATCCTGTTAGGAGTTACGCACCCAGGGCCAAGTGCCTGGGAACACTGGGGTTTGCAAGAAAGGTCCGAACCGCCTCGCGCACA
>JANWXX010000382.1 GCA_025057345.1 Polyangiaceae bacterium
CTCCGGGGGGGCAGCATTCGCCCTGAGCCGATGGAGCTCCAGTACCTTGTTGAGGAGGCGAGTTTCCATGGGCTTGCTGGAGAGCCGCTCCGGGGGCCCGTGGAACGCTCGTTCCTGGTAGGCCCCACGGTCCTCCCGGCGCTGGGCCAGGAGGGGGAGTTGCTGGCCGCCAGCAGCGTTGCCCGCATCATCACGCGAACCGATCCAAGACGAGAGAAGATGCGCCTTGAGATGTGGAACAAGGTCGAGATTGGATAACGACGATACCCTCGCCTCCTGCGTCATCGCTATCCCCTTTACCACGCTGGGACAAGGCGAGATTGGTAGGCGACCTCTAGCCAACCGATCTCCACGCGCTGGCCGGTCAGCACGAACGGCACGCTTCGGGTTTCTCCTACTACATGCACCGTCACCGTCCCGCGTACGGCACCTGTCGCACCAGGCTTGCTCCGGGTTACCTCTAGCACGTAGCTTCCTGCCCCAAGATTGGACCATGCTACCTTCTCACCTCGGGGACTGGTCACCTCCTGAGCGGTGACGGTGGCCTTGCTTCCGCCCTGCCAGGAGAGGCGACGACCCTTCGGATCAATGAGCGCTAGGTCCAGATCAACGTCGGTGTCCCAGGAGGCTTCCAGGCGTACGTCGCCCTTGAGGGAGGAGGTATTGGAAAGGGGAGCCTCCAGGGCTTTGAAGACAGCATCACGGCGAGCTTGGGGAAGATCGGCCAGGAGGCGGTCGGCAAGGTCGATGGCGCCGAGGGAGCGAGCACAGCGGACGGCAGCGGTCTGGAGCTTGACGTCGTCGGTCTTGAGTTCAGCGAGAGAGATCCGATGCGCGCAGGAGCGCTCCCGATCCCCGAGGAGATCAAAGGTGTCGGCGAGGCGAGTGTGGGAAGTAATATCGTCGGAGCGAATGTCGACGAGAGAGGAGAGGCGACGGAGGGAGCGCTCGCGGTCTCCAGAGCGGGCGGAGGAGTCAGCGCGAGCCAGGAGGGCGTCGAGGTCGAGCGCATCACGAGTGGCCCATCGCTCGGCAAGTTCGGAGGCGCGATCCACGCGGTTATGGCGGGCGTAGAGGGAAAAGAGATCGGCGGTGAGGTTCCTGCTGTCAGGTTTGGCGGTGAGGGAGCTCTCGGCAGAGAGAATCTTAGGCTCCTCGCGGGCGTGCCAAGCGGAGACTTCGGGGAAGAAGTGGCCAACCCGATCCCACACTTTCTTCATCGGGATCATCCTACGTGAGGGCATACCGTCATCGAATGAGCTGATGCGGGGCCCCGCTGTTGGAGTTCTGGCAGCAGGCTGAGCAGGTGCCATCGCGTCTGTATCCATAAGCCCATCACGCCTACTCCGTGGCACATTTTCCTGGGCATCCTTCGCCTTGTCGGCAGGGCTTTCATCCGCCTCAGGCATCGTGGGATCTGAAGCAGTAGCTCTCCCTCGGGTCGTAGTACTGACAGCCTCCTGCTCGCCGGACCACTGAGGCATGCTGCTCGTCCGGTTCAACCCGAACGCCTTCATCATCGCTTCGCTCTCCAGCACCAGCATCGATGTATATCGGCTCGCCACCGCATACCTCTTCGACAGTTCCTCGATCGCCTTCTTCGCTCCCTCCCCTCCGTTCCTCTCCAGCTCTGCGATCCTTCCTGCTGCATACACCCTCGGAACAAACGCATTCCCCTCCCCCTCCTTCGCTTCCGCCTTCACCACATACTTCTGTTCCCACTTCTCTCCTCCCACCTTCCCTCGAAGCACCACTTCCCCTTCTACCACCCTCGATGTCAGCCTTCCCACCACCCACACCTCTCCCCCCGCCCTCACCGTCTCCAGCCTCGAAGGCGCTACGTGTACAAACCCTGCCGGTAGCTCTAGCTCCGCCTCCCGGAGCACCACCCCATTCATCGCTCCCACTGCACTCAGCGCCGCCTCACTCGTCTTCTGTCCAGGGATGTACGGCACCACCACGCCTCCTCCCGCTCGCGTCATCGCCTCCAAAAGCCCCATATCAGCGTCGCTCCCCAACGCCACTGCGGTCACACGGCCCTCGCTTCCTCGCAGTGCTCTTCTCACCTCCGACGCAAGGTGATCTGGCTTCATCGCTCCTACGCTCGCCCCGCCATCCCCCACATACACCACGTTCAATGTCCGCCCTCCCTGGTGCTTCTCTCCCCAGGCTCTCCCCTCCCTTACCATCTCTGCCAAGTTCGACGACCCATCTGCTTCCTCCCCTCCTAGGAAACGCTCCGCCGCTTCTGCCGCTGCTTCCCCTGCCTCCACCGACCCTTGGGGCCACGGTCGACATCCCACGTCGCAGGCGAGCACTTGCACGTGGTCCGATGCCTCCAGCTCCCGGATGATTCCCCCCACCAGCACCTTCGCTCGGCGCAGGCGCTCTCCTACCATCGACCGGCTCGTATCCACCACAAACACCTGCTCGTGTGCTTCCTTCCCCTTGCGCCTCGGCAGGGTGGGACGCAGGGCCATCGCGACGTATGGGCTCCCATCGTCCCCGGACGCGCTCGTCGGTTGGTACGCCCACGTCGTCACCTCCGCCTTGGGGTTCGCCATCCCGTACTCGATCACCAGGTCGCCCGACGGACGGAACCCGCTCTCACTTAGCTCCACCTTCGTCGCCTCCCCGTCCTGCTTCTCCTGCACCGTGTAGCCGGTGACCTTGACTCCCTGGCTCACGTCGTGACCGCGGACCTGTGCCTGCAATTGGAATGACTCCAACTTGCCTCTGCCCTGACCGTCGTGGGGTAGCGGATAGGTGTAGCGGCGCATGCCTCCGACGGCAGGTACAGTTTGGGTGTACGCCAGCACCACACGCCGGTTACCCCGGGCTGGAATGGGGAAGATCCTCAGCTCAAAGCGACCCCCTCGCTTCCACTCCAGCAAGGCCGGGTCACGCCAGGGACCAGGTACCCAAACGATCTCTTCAGCAGGTTTGGGTGCCTTGGGAGCGGCATTCTGGATCACACCACGCCAGATGGCCTGGCCACGATCTTTCTCCACGAAGGCGCCTTCTTCGAGCTTGCCGTTCACTTCGAGGGCGAGGCGTTCGATTTGGGCATCGGGAGGGAGCGGGAAGCGAAAGATGCCTTCGAGTTCCTCGGCGGTATCGTTGTGGAAGGTTTCGTCAATCTCGGTGCGAGCAACGCCGTCGACGATGCGAACCTGGACCGAGTGGCGTGTGAGGCGGACGGCACCATCCTTCTCTTCCTGCTGACCGGGTTTGCGTGCTCGGAGTTCACCGAGGCCGCGAAGGGGTTCAGAGGGGTCGTCGCCGGGGCGAGGTTTGTCCGGCCGGGTGAAGCGCTCAGACCAGGTGAAGCCCTCCGAGATCACCGGAGAGGGGAACACGGAGATAGGTTGTCGCGGAGCGATACGACCTTCCTCGCCGGCCAAAACACGCTCAGAGGAACCATCGTCGGCAGAGAGGAGGACGGCGCCGCGAGCGACCTGGACGGAAGATCGGTCAGTGGAGGAGCGAACGACGAACTTGGTTCCGAGCACTTCGAGGGAGCCTACCGGCAAGGAGATGCGTACATGCGGAGCCCCTGCAAGGTGAGCAATGTCAGCAAGGAGGCCACCGCGAACTAGGCGAGCGGAGCGAGGAGCATCGTCACGGAGCAGGAGTTCGGTGTTGTGGTCGAGGACGAGGAGGGAGCCATCGGACATACGAAGCTGAAGGCGTCCGTGGCGAGCCGTACGCAGAAGAGATCCCGGGGGGATCTTGTCGCCGACGGAGAGAGGAGCGCAAGAACGGCCGGAGGGGTCGCAGTGGGAGGCAGCGTCGGAGGCTTCGTCGGAACGAGCGAGGGAGGTGACCTCGGCGGACCAGGAGGAGTGAGCAGAGCGAAGAGAAGTGCTGAGAGGAGAGGAGGAGAACCGGACGAGGAGGGCAGAGCCCGCAGCAGCAGCAGCGATGGAAGCGGCCAAGAGGGCTACACGGGGGCGGAGGGAGCGGACCTCTCCTCCAGGGCGAGGAGGGGCTTGAGGGGAGTCCGCGGAGAATTGTGATTCCTTGGACTTGGCGGGTTCACCCTTTTGGGTGAGAGTAGCCCACTCCTCATCGCTCAGACGACCCTGGGAGGTGAGCACCTTACCTGAGGATGTTGGATCTTCACCGGAAGGGTTGGATTTCTCGGGCGAGGCATCTACCAGGGGAACTGGAGGCTTCCGCTGCTCCAGCATCGCACAAATACGGCTCTCCAGATCGGCAGCAGCTACAAAGTCGGCGCCTGCGGAGCGGACCAACGTCAGTGCCTGGGAAACCTCGTGGCGGAGATCACGGCATCGATCGCATTCTGCCAAGTGGTCGTACAGTTCCGGAGCAGCGGTCCCCTCCAAAATGCGAGCGATGTCTTCAGCTACTTCCTGGCAGAGAGGGGATGGACGGGTGTTCATGGTAGGCTCCC
Organism: Polyangiaceae bacterium; assembly: GCA_025057345.1. Classification (GTDB taxonomy): domain Bacteria; phylum Myxococcota_A; class Polyangia; order Polyangiales; family Polyangiaceae; genus JANWXX01. The sequence goes on from JANWXX010000382.1 coordinate 4,418, forward strand.
AGGGCAAACTTCCTTGTCCTTCAAGTGGCTCTGTGCCTCCCTTTTGTGACTCCAATCCTCGTGGGTAAGGCAAATCCCCCCGCCAGCAACACCACCCCCCAACACCACGCTCCAACCCTCGTGGGTAAGGCAAATCCTCCTGAATAGCTACCCAGGATCATCCGAGGGAGAATCCCTCGGTAGGGATGGCATCCTTCCGATCATCAAAGAAGAGCAGACGCTCGGGCCAGCGAAGTGCCCCAAGCGCCCCAACAAATTCCTGCTTTTTCCCCTGCAACCGCTCTCGGAAACGACGTCCCACGCTGTAGTCCACGCAAAAAACCCCTCCCGACCAGGCAAATGGAGGAAGGTCATCCCATACATCTATTTTCCCCTGGATATGGCCTCCCCGGCGACGCCAGTAGTGCCCGATCACCGTGGCTCGATCCACTGGTTGCTTCCACCACCGAGCCCGGTTCAAGACACGCCACTTCCCTGCAGTGAAGAAGTGCTTGCCTGGGGGCACGGG
>JANWXX010000383.1 GCA_025057345.1 Polyangiaceae bacterium
TAGGAGATGGTCGCCGTGAAAGTGGCACTGAAGGGCGGCAAAGCCCAGGGCCACGGAGAGGAGAGCATAGATGGCCTGGCGTATACCCCGGTAGAGGAGGCGGGTGCCATCGCGGAGACCACGGAGGTTGACCTCCAGCTCACCACGAACTGCCCGATGGAGGTATTTGCGTAGATCGCTGGGCAAGGCGATTGCCTGAAGGGCCATATCTTTGCCAGCTTCCAGAGCGATCTGGGCCCAATCCCGGTGGGCGAGGACGAATTCCTGAAGGTAGGGTCGGATGACCTCAATGGGGTTGAGCTGCCGGTCCAGTTCGGTACACACGCCGGTAAGTAGCAGGAAGGTTCGCTGAAGAAGCACCCAGTCCTGGGGGATGTGGAAGGCTCTGGAAAGCTCCCGGAGGGTGACGTCCATCTTGCGCAAGTCGAGGAGGTTTTCTAGGCCCTTTTGTGGGTCAATCTTGATAGCTTCCAGGTGGAGGCTTTCCAGTTTGACCTCCTCTTGGAACCGCTGGTGAAAATACTCGATGACTTTCTCGCTGACCTCTGCATCTTGACCACGAGCGAGAAAGCCCATCTGCCGAAGTGCCCGCATGAGCCGATCCGTATCCCGACGGATTACGCCTTCCAGGAATTCGGGCATTCCTTCGCGCATCTCCCTGGAAACCTCTGCGACAGCACCGAAGTCGATGAAGATCAGCTCGCCTTTCTCTCCGACTAGCAGGTTCCCCGGGTGAGGATCGGCGTGGTAGAAGCCGTCGACAAAGACCATCTGGCAGAAGGTGCGCACCACTCGCCGGGCCAAGTCAGTGCGGTCGATCCCGGCGGCATCCAGAGCAGCAATGTCGCCAATCTTGATCCCCTGGACAAAGGTTTCCGTCATCACCCGACTGGTGGAAAGCTCATCGATCACCCGAGGAAATTTCACCATGGGATCGTGGGCAAAATTCTCGGTGAAGCGTTTGATGTTGCGGGCTTCGAGGGAGAAATCAAGCTCGCGGGCCAGCAGCTCGCGGAGCTGGTGGTAATAGGCATCCATGCCCTGGATGGGGAAGAAGAGGGTGACAATTCTGAGAATACGTTGGATGATCTTGAGGTCGAGGCGTGCAATCTCCTCAATATCATGATGCTGGACTTTGAGGACAACATGTGTTCCGTCCTTGAGCCAGGCCTCGTGGACCTGGCCCAAGCTTGCGGCGGCGATGGGATGTTCTTGAACGCGGTCGAAATGCTGATGGAGAGGTGCCTTGAGTTCCTGTTCGATGCGGGTACGAATCTCGTCGAAGGGCCGAGGGGCTACTTGATCTTGGAGCCCAGCAAGCTCTCCGCGGAATTGCTCCGGGAGGAAGTTTGCCATAATGCTTAGGAGCTGGCCTACTTTGATGAAGAGGCCCTGAAGCGCCATGATGGTTCGCTCGACACGGCGAGCGTTGCGCCGGTGGGCTTCGGCAATGCGATTGAGGTACCAGCCCTCGCCCCACAACCGACGCCCCAGGGATAGCCAGAGATAGCTGGAGATCACCACAAACGTCGTCCAGTAAGCGCGTAGGAACCGGAAGCGACCCACAGCCCGAGCCCGGAAATGAGCCGGCGTTCGCGGTATGACTGGAACGAGCGCTCGCGTTGGGGGGGCCTGCATGCTAGATGGCGCCGCGATTCATGGGCCGACAAGACCTTCGTAACATCGCGATTGTTGCACACGTTGACCACGGGAAAACCACTTTGGTGGATCACATGCTGCGCCAGGCTGGGATGTTCCGCGACAACGAGCAAGTCGCGGAGCGAGTGATGGACTCCCATGATTTGGAGCGGGAGCGCGGCATCACCATCCTTGCCAAGAATACCAGCGTTCGCTGGCGTACCCGACCGAATGATCCGGGGATTAAGATCAACATCATTGATACACCAGGGCACGCAGATTTCGGCGGTGAGGTGGAGCGTACGCTGATGATGGCGGATGCAGCGCTTCTTCTGGTGGATGCTGCAGAAGGGCCTCTACCCCAGACGCGCTTTGTGTTGCGAAAATGCTTGGAACGTGGTTTCCCCATCATCGTCGTCATCAACAAAATCGATCGGCAGGATGCTCGGGCGGACGACGTGCTTTCTGAGGTCTTTGACCTGTTCTGTGATTTGGAAGCCTCGGACGAGCAGGCTGATTTTGCGACGATCTATGCGATCGGTCGTCAGGGAATTGCTCGTCGCGCTCTCCACGACAGCAACAACAACCTTACCCCTCTCTTCGAAACCATCATGGAGCGTGTTCCTGGTGCCCCCGGTGATCCGGAGGGACCGCTTCAGATCATCCTCTGCAATGTGACCCATGACGACTACCTGGGGAAGCTCTGCATCGGACGCATCGTTCGGGGTCGGGTGCGGGCCAACCAGCCTGTGATGATTTTGGGAGAGCATGGCAACACTCGTGGGTCTATCAAAGTGCTTTCGGTCTTCGAGGGGCTGCATCGTACCCCTGTCGAAGAGGCTGCTGCCGGCGAGATCGTCGCCTTGGCAGGTCTTGAGGATGCCCACATTGGCGATACCATTGCCGCTGTCGAGGCCCCCGAGGCACTCCCGAGAATCCGCGTTGAGGAACCCACCATCAAGATCCGCTTTGGGGTCAATACCTCTCCCTTGGCCGGGAAGTGCAAGGCGTCTAAGTTCCTTACGAGTCGACAGCTCAAGGAGCGACTGGAGCGCGAGGCCCGAAAGAACTTGGCCATTCGGGTCGAACCTACAGAGAATCCCGACACATTCCTGGTACTGGGCCGGGGAGAACTTCAGCTCTCCATTTTGGCAGAAACGATGCGCCGCGAGGGCTATGAACTTCAGCTTTCCAATCCGGAGGTGGTCACCCGGGAGGTGGAAGGTCAGCTTTACGAACCAGTTGAGCGGGTGGTGGTTGATGTGCCAGAGCAGTACATTGGCGTGGTCACGGAGCGGCTAGGGCAGCGCAAGGGTAGAATGATCAAGATGGCCAACCCGGGATACGGGCGGGCCCGCATTGAATATCGTGTACCCAGCCGCGGCCTCATCGGTTTCCGTGGCGAGTTCCTCACCGCTACTCGCGGGATGGGCCTGCTCAATACTCTCTTGGATGGCTGGGAGCCCTGGAGCGGAACGCTGATGAAGCGCCCCTGCGGTGCGATCGTCGCTGATCGCGCTGGTGAGGCCACGCCCTATGCCCTGTTCCACCTTCAGCCCCGCGGGGTCTTCTTCATCGCTCCTGGTGCTGAGGTCTACGAGGGCATGATCATCGGGGAACACAATCGACCCAACGATACAGATGTCAATGCTATTCGAGAGAAGAAACTCTCGAATGTGCGGAACCACGGCAAGGATGACAACGTGCTTCTAGCCAGCCCCCGTATCCTCACTATCGAAACTGCCCTGGAGTGGATCGATGCGGATGAGTTGGTCGAGGTGACCCCCGACGCTATCCGTGTCCGCAAGCGCATTCTCGCCTGCAACCTGCGCCCTCGGCGCGAAGAAGCCATCGCCGATGCTCAGTCGGTGGATTGAAAGCCGGTAGGGACGAGGAAAACGAGAGCGCTCACCCAGGTAACTGAGGTAGGTTCTTCAGCGCATCGTTGACGCGCCCCTTGCAGGCTGCATCACCCTGGTGTTTACAGATTTCCCGGAGAAGGCGGAGGTCATCCTTGGTGGCCTTGCCTGCGTTCATCTTGGCCTCCAGGGCCCGGCGCTGTTTCATCTCGGCATCGGAGGAGTCAGGGACAACAGGGAGGCTAGTGGTTGTTGTTGTGGGAGGAGCAGTGGAGGTGGTGGAATCCTTCTTCTCAAGAGGTTTTTTGGCGGTGGTTTTCTCAAGAGGGTGCTTAGGATCGCCTTTATCGGGGGCGACGGGGAGCTGGTTGAGATCGGTTCCAGGTGCGTCGAGCTGGCTAAGGGCGTCGGCAGCCTTCTTCCGAAGCTCGGGATTCACGCTAGTGTTCTGTGCCACCCTGCTGAGGAGAGTTTTCTTTTCGGATTTGTCGACCAATTCTCTGGCCTTGGCGATCGAGTTCTCGGCCCAGCGATCGTGGATCGAGATGAACTCGGGGGCCTGGCGTAGGGGAGAGTTGACTGGAATATCCGCAAGTTTCGCGACCGCGTCCTCATGATCGCCCACGCTATCTGCTTTCTTGGCAGCATCGAAGGTGGCCTTGGCGCTGTCCTCGGCGGTGACGGTTTCCTTCGGGGAGGAGTCTTTGGCGTCGCTAGACATGCTGACCACCACTAGACTCACCAGCACCAGAACGCCTACGGCGACGGCACCAAGGAGCACACCGGTCTTGGTTTGGGGCTGGGCAGCATCGCTAGGAAGAAGCTCCTTGCCGGTGAGAGCCGAGAGCTGCATGGTCATGTTGGCTTGGGGGCGGTAGACCTGCCCGTGTTCGACGAAGCGGAGCCGGACGTCTCCCAATTCAATCAGGTCGCCATGTTCGAGGAGCGTACGGCGAAAGTCGATGGTATTGACACGAACCCCATTGGAGCTCCCCTTGTCGGTAATCTCGTAGCGGTTTTTGCCGATGGGGCGGATCTCCGCATGGAAGCGGCTCACGGAGGGGTGGTTGATGGAGATGCCACACTCCTCGGCCCGTCCGATGGAGATGGGGGTATCCCCCAGAGGGAACTCGGTGCCGACGGCAGGGCCAGCAACCATGACAAGCCGATCGGGTTTCTCCTGCGGGGAAGTCGCCTCGGCAGCTACGGGGTTGGGCCCGGTGGCATCTGCATCTGCGGCATCGGAGGTGATGAAGATGCGGTAATCGCCGAGCTGGATGATGTCTGAGTGCCGGAGAGGGTGGTACCCTGTCACCCTTTGCCCGTTGACGTAGCTGCCGTTGTAGCTGTTGTGGTCGACGATATGCCACGTGTTGCTTGTCTT
>JANWXX010000384.1 GCA_025057345.1 Polyangiaceae bacterium
TGCCCGCCGCCGCCATCGGCGTGGAGTGCCTGCGCGAACGCTCCACCGGCCAGCAGCCGCCGGACAAACGCCTCCACGTCTGGTGGGCGCGACGACCCCTGACGGTCTCCCGTGCCGCCGTGCTCGCTTGGAGCTGAATGGTGGTAGACTGCCCTGCCACTATATCGAAATCCGTGAAGTCGGAAGCAGGAATCCCTTCCCCGACCACGCGAGCACTGTAGGGGCCCGGGGGAAGGTTGCCCAGAAAGAAACCCTGTCGCGGCTGGTACTGAGAAAAGATCCTCCGTCCTTGCTTCTCTGTTCGCTGGTAGACGAGCACATCCACCTTGTCCGTGGGTTGGAGGGTGAGCTGGTCTAGGACTCGACCGGTCACCTTCCCCGTGGCGGTCCCTTGAATTCGCTGGATTTCATCCAGCACGGAGCCAACATCCCCTGAGCCAAGAACAAAGTATTTCTTAACCTCGAAAGACTGGCCAGGCTCCAGCCGGGGGGGGGCATTTTGATAAAAAACCCCGATGAAGGAGCTGGCCACGAAGGGGATGAGCATCGACGATGGGGTGATCGGCGAGGTGCCATCCTCGTAGGCGTCGCGCTTGACGAAAACGAAATTGTCTTCACTTGCCTCTGCAAGAAGACCGTAGCTTACATCGTCGGCCTTAGCGGCGACCCATTCGGTGACCAAGCCAGGGAAGGCAGGGAAGTCGATCTTTTTCTTGTACGCTTCTTCCAAGGAGAAGCGTAGGTCGAAGCCTGCCCCGGGGAGGAACACTTTGCTGGTAGCACCGAACAGGGCCACGTCTCCCACAGGGAGCGTGAACTTGTCGACCCCCTGGATCCCGAGAAAACCCAGGAGGAGATTGGCCAAGGGAGAAGGAAATTCAAGGGTCTGATCGCTGGTGATGTTGGTCACCTTGAACCGGATCACCACGTGGGATGCCCCTGGAGAAAGCTCGTAGGTGGTAGCGTAGCGAATCGAGGGTTCTCCCTTAGGTTTATTGAGGGTGAGGGGGCTCTTGTCGCCGTTGGAGCCAATCGCTGCGCGGTTGAGAGCAGAGAGCAGTTCTAGGAAGTCGCCTGCATAGCCGGAAGCTTCGATTCTCGCAGGCCCCCCATTCTCTCCGTTGTCAAGAATCTGTACTGTATCGACCTCACAGGCCTGGGTGAAGAAGGCAGGGAACAGCTCCCCGAAAGCATCTCGCCCGCTCCCCCGTCCGGAGGTTCCATTCTCATCCGGTCGTCGGAGATCTGCATCAATCAGGCTGCCTCCGAATACACCAAAGCCACGGGAATATCCCTCCCGCTGGATGACGATCCTGACCTTGTCGTTTTCCAGGAGGAAATCTCCTACGTCACCCAAGGCACGATCCCCGCCGACCAGCTCGGAGCGGTTGGTGATCAGGCGGGCGGAAGCAAGGGGTTCTCGCGTCGGCTCACACGATAGGAACAGGCTACCAAGGACCAGGGCCAGAACACACCGCCGGGTCCAGAGGGCAAGAGCACGAGAGAGAGACGACATCGTAAGAGTTCCCAGTAGGTCAGAAGATGAGCTGGGCCAGTACTTCAAGCCGATCGTTGCTGAGCTGACGGGGTTTTTCTTCGATGGTCAGGGTGTAGTTGACGTAGGCAGATACGGGAAGGGCGGGGTGAAATGCGCGGACCCCGAAGGTGTGGTACTGGAGCTTTTGGCGATCCAGGCTGCGCCGGAGCGGATCGTTGCTTTGTCCGCCCCCCGAAGCCCACGGGTCATAGACCGCATACCGATAACCGGGCATCAGTGGGATCGGGAGTTGCTTAATCTTGTAGCCAACCTGCCCGTGGTAACCAAGCTGCAGCCGGTCTGGAGTCCCCTCAACGGTGTTGTAGGTGGTGGTCCTGGCGCTGGCTTGGCCGAAGAGTTCCAAACCTTGCCAGGTGAACAGGAGATCCGCTGCCCACTGCTGGTCCGTCTCCTTGTATAGGTCAGGTTGCGCGCCTACTGTGCGCGGATTGTACAGAAGGGCTCCGCCAGCCTGAATGATATCCGACCATGCAAGCTCAATGCGACCCGCGAAAGCTGGCTGGTTGTTGTCATTGACGAGCTGGTTACGTCCGTTGCCGTTGAAAACAGAGAGGTAATAGCCAATCTTCATTTTGCTAACTAGAGCAATCGGCTTAGGGCTCGCGATCATCGCACCAATCTCTCGATCGACCCCGATACCCGGTTCCGCGTAGCCTCGGCCCGATAGAACCCCTTCCTGGGCAACCGCGCGGGATATAAACAGTAGATCGGGAGTACCACGCAGGTCTTCCTGGGAAAAGGGGATACGAAATTGTCCCAACCGCACCCCTACATAAGAGGATGGCTCCCAGGTCAAAAAACCATCACGACCACGGACTTCAAGCTCACCACGAGGATCGAGAGAAGTCGTTACCGCATCCGACGCTAGCTCTATACTCAGACGGAATGAAAATCCATACTCCGCATTTTTTCCCTCGAAACCCAGGCGGGCCGATTCCAGGAGGAAACCATTGTTGCGTCCGATGAAACGCTGTTGCTTGTCAGGGGTGGTGTACTCATACACGCCACGGAGGTAACCGAAGGTGCCCATCCTCCAGGTCGATGACGATTCAACGGGGTGGGGTTCCTTGTCCTCCTCCCGCCTCTGGAGCTTGCGCATGTCTTCCAGGCCCTCTCCGTCTCGGGCAAACACCGGACTGGATGTCAACGCCACCGCTGACACAAGGGCAAACAACCGTTTCATCCTGAGCGCAGGGGAACAGAGGAGGAAAGAACCTTCAAGAAAAAAACTGGCAACATTGTTTGGCGAATGTTTCATCTGCACCGTCCTTCTGACCTATCGCCTGACCCGGGAACTGCCAAAAGAGGCCGCTTGTTTCTGTGAGCTTCCCGCCATCCTGCAAGGATCAGCGCCAAGAGGACGCCAGGGATGGCTGCGAGCGGCCACCGGCTCTTCGGCGGTTGGCCACCACCGGAGAACCTGGCATGGAAGGCAGTCTGCGGATCGTTTTCCATCTCGTGACGATGGAGGATTCGCTGGCTCGGGGTAGGGTTTCCGGCTTCATCCAAGAGGCGAGCTTCATGCTTGGCTTCCCATCGAAGGTCGAGATCACCTTTTTTAGCAAAGGAAGTCCGATCCCAGATTTCTATCTTGTGGGAGCCCGTGCTTCCTGCGTTCATTCTTGTCCTCAGGAGGAGGGTGACAGGTGCGCCGTTCACCCGATCTCCCTCCAGGGTTGCACGGGTTGCATCGAAACGGAGAGGATGGCGCTGGCCGTCCAAGTAGACGACCAGTTGTTCCTCCAGTTCTTGGCGCAAGGAGGTGGCCATAGCTTCCTTTTCGTTTCCTGATAGCAGGCCATCCCCACTGAGGTCGGCCTTCTTGCGAAATTCCAGGGAAGATGCGGGACCGAGCAGGAGTGCGTAGCTCAGATCTAGGTGGTGGCTGTCGATAGTAACAGTGATCAGCCGTAGGTCGCGTCCTCGTCCCGGCTCACCATGTCCGCCGGCTTCCAAGGGGAGGGACAGAGCTACCAAGACAGGTACATAGCGGCAAGGAGGGAGGTGGGATCGGCTCACTGCAAGCTCCGGGATGCTAGACCGGAGAGTTTGGGGCGTTCGCAAGTGAATCAGGGAAAGGGGTCTGGCAGGGAGGCTCCTACCGGGGATGCGAACCCTTGGTAGCCGGCTCTCTCCCATGCCTCCAAGATCACCTTGGGGGAACCGTCGCAGAGCGCCACGACGCAACCACCCCCTCCTGCTCCCGTGAGCTTGGCCCCGAGTGCGCCGGCGTCCCGCGCGATTGCACAGAGTTCCTCGATCTCTTGGGTAGAGAGCATCCAGGCTGATAGAATCATCTGGTTGAGATCCATGAGCTTGCCAAGGCCAACGAGGTCGCCTGCCTCCAGTGCCAACCGTGCGTTCATCACCAGCGATCGGATGCTGTCGAGCTGCTTCTCGAACAGGGCTCGTTTCTGCTCTCGCAGCTTTGCTATGCCATCCACCATCTTCTTGGTATCTGAGCTTTGCCCCGAGAAGGCAAGCACCACAGAAAACCCTCTGCGGAGACGCAAGGGTTCGGGAGGTGCGCCTCGGGTATAGAACAGGCACCCGCCCAGAGCGGCGGCCGCAGTGTCGATGCCCGACGGGTTCCCGTGGAAGATCCGCTCCCAAGCCAAAGCGCGTTGCTGCTCCAACTCGGGAGAGGTGGGGAGCGCAAACGTCTCTGCCAGAGCGCGGGCGCATGCGACGCCCAACGCTGCGGAGCTACCTACCCCAGCGCCGATAGGCAAGGCGCTAGTGGCCTCCAAAACCACCGGAGCGTCGAGGGAGCAAGCCTCCAGCAGTGCACCAAATGCCTTGCCGAGGATACTATCGTCGTCGGGGGACACAGGGGACATGTCGCCAATCCGCAGGGAGCGCATGCCGTTGCGGGGCCTTCGTGCGACTGCTTCCACACCTCGGTTGAGGCCAACGACCAGGGCCGGGATGCCGTACACCACTGCATGTTCTCCAAGGAGGATTGCCTTGCCGCCTGCGCGCGCCATCGGGGCCATGGCCTACCACAACCTGTGGTTGCGGGGAGCACCCTACAGGGAGTCGGTGGGTCCAGGGCCCTCCGCCTTCTGTTCTTTGCGGTTCGATGGGGAAAGGCTCTTGGTTGTCAGGAAGGTACCGGCGGGTGCATCGAGGGGCCAGGCTTACCCCACCAAGGAGGCCAATCTTCGTAGTCCGCATTGACACTTTCAGGATCGATACCTGGCCGCTGCGGGAAATACTCGTAGAAGGTATGGGAGAAATTAGTAGGAGTTACGCACCCAGGGCCAAGTGCCTGGGAACACTGGGGTTTGCAAGGAAGGTCCGGATGGCCTCACGCA
>JANWXX010000385.1 GCA_025057345.1 Polyangiaceae bacterium
CGACGAGGACTCTCTGGCGATGCAGACGCCGCCGTCGAGGTGGCTGCCTTGCTCGATGACGTGGACCGAACCTACCGCCGCAAGGCTGCGGAGGTGCTCTTCGAATTGGCCCGGCCAGAAACCTCCGCCAACCTCCGTCTGGCACTGACTCGGGACGAGGACGATCTAGTACGGCGCTGGGCAGCCCTCGCCCTGACCCGGCTCGGAGAAGGAGCCGGACGAACGTTGGAGCTGGTTGAGGACAAGGATCGTGCCTGGCGCCGCCTGGCTTCCCTGGCACTGGCAGAGAGTGGCGACAACCGGGGAGAAGAAACGCTGGTGGATTGGTGGCAGTCGGGTGAACTCGACTTCCGGCGAGCTCGTCAGGTCGCTGCGGCTCTTGGCAAAATTCGCTCTCGGCGCGCAGTAGTGCCCTTGCTAAAATCCCTTGGGGATGTGAGGCTCCGGCCTTACCTGGCAGACGCCTTGGCGCAGATCCGGGAGCCTGCCGCCCGGCCTGCTCTCCTTGATGCCTTCGCCTCGGAGCGCTATCTCATGGCGCGTCAATCCCTTGCCCGGGCGCTCATCGCCCTCGGTGCCGGAGCGGAGATGGCCCCTCCGCTAGCTCGCTTCCTTGGTACTCCGGACCCCATTCCGGATGGCCTCGCTTTGGCGCTCCAAGGAGGGTTCCTCTCCTCCCTTGGAGGTCCCGACCGGGAGGGATTGGAGCGCGTTCGCCAAGGCCGCGGAAAGACCCGGAGAATCCAGGTCGTCCTCCCCGCCAGAGGCAATGGCAAGGGGGTCCGATTGCTGGTGCTGGGGCGCAGCCTGGGCGCTAGCCCGGCCGCAGTGCGCCTGGGCCTGGAACTCCCTCGTATCCGGGAGGATGATCTCCTCCCGGTGGAGCTGGACCCCCATCGGTTCATCGAGTTCGCCTTGGAGCCGGGGCCAACCCCCCGCCAACTCGCTCTGGAACTCCCCCAGGAACTGGGTCTGAGGCCAGGCACTGGCGCTACCCTAGCCCTGTGGCAAAGTGAGCAAGCTGAGATCGGAGCGTTGGCGGTAGTCCCGCTAGCCGATGAGATTCCTCCGCCTCCCCCTGAACCCTGGACCCCAGGCGCCAGTGACTCCTCGGACGATCGGGTCGACGACGGCACCTGAGCCGACTAGGCTTCGCCCACCGTGGCAGAATCTAAAGAAGACCAGGAAGAAACCCAGGACGACACGGCTGCTCGCCGGAAGGCTCGCCACACCACCCGGGTTCGTGCCCACGCCACCGACGCTGGCGATGGCGTTGAGGCGAAGGAGAGCGTTGAGAGGCTCGGAGAAGACCCCGAGGAAGGGCAGGGGGAAGAGAGCAGTGAATCCGAAGAACCAGAGGCAAAACCCAACCGCCACGAGCGTCGCCGGAGGAAGAAGCTCGGTGAAGGCGAGGAGGAGCCCAAAGATCGCAATGCTCGAATCCGCTCCAAATACAAGGCAAAGGCCAAAAAGGAGGATACCGAGGACGAAGCTCTCACTCCACTGTCCACCAGCGAGATAATCGATGATGCTCTCGCTCGCGGTGCAGCTCGCCTAGGGAAATGGGTTAGGAACCATGCGACGGCTCTCCAGTACGTCGTACTGGTGCTGATCCTCGGAGGTGTGGGCTACGGGGTCTATTCCTGGCAGACCACAAACAAAGCTGAACAGGCTTCCTCTGAGCTACTTCAGGCAATCAACGCCGATCGCGCCCGTATCGAATCTGTTACGCCCAAGTCTACTCCGGCCAGTGAGGAAGAAGAAATCTTCCAGACCTTCAAGTCTACTGCAGAACGAAATGCTGCTGCCCTCACAAGCTACCGCAAGGCCCGTGAGGCTCGACCCGACTCTGGCACTGCGCTCTTGGCCAGGCTTGGAGAGGCCGGCGTTCTCCTTGACCAACGCTCCTTTGATGAGGCTCTTGCTGCCTACCGGGAGGTCAAGGCAAGCTCCCTCGCTGCTGCTGACCCGGACGTACGTGGGCGTTGCATTGAGGGCATTGGCTTTGCACTGGAGGGAAAGGGAGACATGGAGGCTGCCCTCCAAGCTTACAAAGAGCTAGACACCATCACGGGGATCAAGCTCTACAAAGAGCTAGGGATGTACCACCGGGCTCGCCTCCTTGCTGCCAAGGGCGAGAAGGATCAGGCCCTCAAGCTCATCAAGGAGGCTCGTGAGCGGCTTCAAACTACTGGTGAGGCTCGCCATGCTTCTTACCTCATTGGCGTCCTTGAGGATCTCCAGCGCAAGCTTGACCCATCCTCGCTCCCCAAGCGAAGTATCGGCGGTCCTGGGGGCCCTACCTCCCTGGAAGATCTGCAAAAGCTCCAGCAGCAGGTACTCCAGGAAGTGGAGCGCCTACAGAACAAGACCGGTAGCCACCAGGATAGTCATTGATGCTTAGGTACCTCCTACCATCCTGGATCACTACGCTGACGCTTCTTGCGGGCTGCAAGGTTCCCCGAGGCGGAGCGCTCCCCGAGATGCCCACCTGGTACCATCGCCCTGGTTGGTTCATCCAAGTGACGGAACGTCGCGAGCTGACTGCATCAAGCGAAACCCAAGGAGAAGACCACGAGCGGGGCCAACCGGCCATCGACCCCAAGGGAAGGCGCCTCTTCATCGGCTCCAGTGACCGCGGCCTCTACGCCTTGCGCGCTGAGGATCTTTCCACCCTCTGGCGCTTCCAGACGGCCAGTTATGTCCAGTCCGAGCCCCTCTATGATCCTACCGAAGACACAGTCTACTTCGGCTCGAACGACGGTGCACTTTACAAGGTCAAGGCTGAGGATGGCACGCTGCTCTGGCGCTTCAGTACCAACGCAGAGGTGGCTCGTCGGCCGGTTCTTCTTGACGAAGTCATCTACTTCGTTAACGCCAACGATACCGCCATCGCCGCCGATGCCTCCACCGGTAGGATGCGCTGGAGTTACCATCGCACCCCCGCTTACGGTATGGAGATCGCAGGCCACGCTGGCGTCGCCGTCCAGGGAGGCAAGGTATTTACCGCCTTCTCAGACGGTCGTGTGGTGGCCCTCAATGCTGCCTCTGGCAAGGAGGTTTGGTCCTACGACCTTGCTGCTGAGGCCGAGTCTTCCGGGGGCGACGAGCCCCTGCATTACCTCGATGCAGACGCAACTCCGGTGTTGGCTCGTACCCGTGACGCACTTGCGGTGTTCGTTGCCAGCTACGAGGGTGGTGTATTTGCCCTCGATACCGAAACCGGAAGCCTTCTCTGGCGCCGTGAGGAAGCTCGAGGCACCACCGAGCTGACCCTCTGGGAGGAACCTGCCCACGTCCCCCGCGAGGACGGCCCACGGGTTCCTGCTCGTCGCATGCTCCTGGCCTCTTCGGGGATCACCGGGCTCTGGGCCCTATCTCTTGAGGATGGACGTCCTCTGTGGCGTCAGCCACTCCCGGAGGGGGGGATCTCCCGCCCGATCCCCTGGGTGGGGGCTCTCTTCCTATCCACCACACGCTACGGTCTGTTCCTGCTGTCGCCCCGGGATGGCTCCGTGATTGACGGTATCGACACGGGCAACGGCTTTGCCATGACCCCTGCGGTCTACGGCCAGCGGGCATTCCTGGTAAGCAACCGCGGTACGCTGTTCTCACTCCGGGTCTGTGGGCCCGGGGCTGAGGGGGCAGCGTCCGAGCTATTCCTCGGGCTTGAGAGGACACCTCGGCAGGCTCCCTGAAAATCCCCAAAATTTCCATAAGTTGTGGGTGAGTCGATAGTTTACATAATGCATCTTATGCGTAGAGCCCACAGGCTCCTCCTTCCCTGGTCCAAAAATCAAGACCCCTTCCTGTCAACGTATATCTAATTGTATACGTTGAATTTTTTGATCATTTTTCAATCTTGTTTTGTTCATTGCATGCATCAATATTGATAGATAAATCTATCTGTCGATATATCGCAAAGGAAGTGACCCCGCTCCTCTGACAGTGCTGAAGCTAGGCAGGTCTGAAGCTAGTTCAGGTGCAAGACGGTCTAGGTTCAAGGCGGAAAACAAACGGAGACGGCCTCGCAAACGTGTTCGCGAGGCCGTCCATGGCGCAGCTCAGGAAGCGCGAAGCTCGTTCAATCCACGTCAGTCAGTCCATGTCAAGGTCGCTCATACCACCCATGCCCCCCGTACCGCCTCCCTTCGGTACTGCAGGTGCCGCCTTCTTGGGCTTCTCGGCAATGAGGGTTTCGGTGGTCAGCATCAGACCAGCGACGGACGATGCATTCTCAAGGGCCATACGAGTTACCTTCGTGGGGTCCAAGACGCCAGCCTTGAGGAGATCTTCGTACTGACCGGTGGCAGCGTTGAAGCCAAAGCCACCTTCGCCTGCTTGGACCCTCTTAAGCACCACCGGACCCTCCTCTCCGGCGTTCTTGGCAATCTGACGGAGAGGCTCCTCCAAGGCACGAGCAAGCAGACGGCTCCCAAAGCTCTGCTCCACAGGAAGTTGAAGCCCCGCTAGCACCTTGCCCGCCCGGAGGAGAGCCACGCCGCCGCCAGGGATGACCCCCTCCTCGACAGCTGCACGGGTGGCATTGAGCGCATCCTCAACGCGGGCTTTCTTCTCCTTCATCTCGGTTTCGGTAGCGGCACCCACTTTGATGACCGCAACGCCACCGGCAAGCTTGGCCAAGCGCTCTTGGAGCTTCTCTCGATCGTAGTCGCTGGTCGTCCGGTCGATCTGGGCTCGGATCTCCGCGATTCGCCCTTTGATTTTGCTCTTGTCCCCAGCGCCGTCTACAATGGTCGTGTTATCCTTGTTGACAAGGACACGCTTCGCCCGTCCTAGATCCGTTAGGGTAAGGCTATCAAGCTTGAGGCCAAGATCCTCCATGATGGCGGTACCGCCGGTGAGGATGG
>JANWXX010000386.1 GCA_025057345.1 Polyangiaceae bacterium
CAGAGCCCTGGCCCAGGCTCCCCCCTGGGAGCCCTGGCCCATTGGCCGGATTTTTGGGGAAGGTCCGACGAGGCCCGCGGAGGGGGGAGTACGGCTGTGTTCCTTCGTGGAGCCGGTGTGTGTCCATGGGGAGGAGAGAGATGGTCCTCAAGCTCTGGAAGTGCTGAAGGAAGCGGAGGCTGCCTGCCGCTTTCTGCGATGGCAGGCGAGGCTACCAGCACCAGAGGGGGATGGGGGAGGGGGCTCGCGAGCGGTGGACCTGTATCTGAAACCTCTTGCAGGAGCACGGATGCGGTTGGGGTTCGAGGTGCCGACGAGATTTCCGAGGGATCGGGCACCGGTCTACGGGTTGATCGAGCGAGAGCTAGTGGGGTGCGCCCGGGCGACGGCGATTCATCGGGTAATGGCTGCTGCCTATCTGGCGGCGGTGGACGGCGGTGAGGCAGGGGCGTCCTTCGCCACGACGACCGCCTACCTGGCGATGATGGCGACAGGGTGCTACGGCGAGGTACTGGCTGCGCTGGACGACGCTCAAGATCGGCCTTCTCGGGCGCTCCTGCCGCCGGGGCCTCCTGATGGAGATGGTTCGCCACTCCTGTGGTGGTGGTTGGAAAGCACGATGAGCAACGGAGCCCCCGGTGCCCTGCTGACGGCCCTTTGGTACCATGGGGCTCAGTCCACGGGGCTCGACCTTCCCCGGTTCCTGAACCTACCGGACCTGATGGCCGTGCTGAACCGGCTCGCGGTGTCCCGCAAGACCACCCTGGACGCAATGCTGCTGGATCTGGCGGTGGCGCGGGCCTTTTTGGGGGAACGGGATGTAGGGGTCCACTTCCCCGAAGCCGCTTGGCTGGGTCGGGCAGGGCGGGTGCGCTTCGAAGCCGCCTGGCCCCACCGAACCTTGCCTCGACGTCTGGCCTTCTCCCCTCTGGAGCCCACTGGGATGGTCTACGGCTGGGTCGATCTGGGAGAGGCCCCCTCACCGGCCAAGTTGGGCTTTCATGCTTCTTGGGAGCATCCAGTGACGATGCGCTGGGCGCTCGTGCGGGTAGCGGGTGATGGACAGGAGATCTCCCGCATGGTGCTGCCTCACCGCCGCGGAGACTTCGAGGCTCACGCTGTCGTCGAGGAGTTGGAGGGCGTCGCCGGCCTGCTCATCGTCGGGGTGAGCAATGGGGAGGTGAGCCTGGACGAGCCTTTCCGTATCGATGCGGCTCCCTACGAACCCCACGGGGGTACCTTCCACGTCTTCGTTCCCTGATGGAGGGTCTGGCATCTCACCCCCCAGTCCCTCTCCGTCTCTTGCGGAGTAGAGGGAGCACTCCCCCCTGTTCCAGTACCAACCACAGGCGGACGGGGGGTTCCCCTCGTGCGTCGCTCCCGGAGGGACGTTCAGGGGGGTTTACCCCCTCGTGCGTCGCTCCCGGAGGGACGTTCAGGGGGGGTTCCCCCCTCCTCGTGGCCCCCAAGCGACCACCTGAGGGTTCCGCCTCCCGTAGATCGCTGCTGGAGGGACACAAGGGGGGATTCCTCCCCACGGCCCGAGCCGCGAACGGTTGGCGTGCGGCCCCTACGGGCCCACGGAACACGGGGATCTGGACCCAGGGAAGAACATCGCTGCCCACGGGAGCACTTGCCAGCCCAACGGTGCTCTTTCGGTGGCCATAAGCTCGTTGAATGGGACCGACGATCAAGACATCAGGAGGTCTAACGTGGGTGGAGGTTGTTTACTCCGGTCCGTGGGTTTTGGCTCCGCGCACCCGCTGGATCAGCAAGACAACTCCGAGGATCAAGGCTCCAGTTACAAGCCCCACGACACCATGGAGAAGAGACGAAAGGAGGGTACCTACGAGGCCTTCCATCTTCTCGACACGTTCGGAGAGTCCGTGGATGCCAGGGAGCCCGTGGGCCAAGATGCCACCTCCCACCAGAAACATGGCGGCAGTACCGGCGATGGAGAGGAACTTCATCAAGTAGGGGTCCCCCAGTAGGATGCCTCGGCCCAGGGAAGCCAGGGAGCCTCCGCGCCGGGTTAGGGCGAGCCCTGCATCGTCCAGCTTCACGATGGCAGCTACGAGGCCGTAGACACCGATGGTCATCACCACCCCCACCGCACTGAGGACAGCCACCTGCTTGAGGAAGGGAGCTGTAGCCATGGTTCCTAGGGAGATGACGATGATCTCTGCCGAAAGCACGAAGTCGGTGCGGATCGCGCCTCGGATTTTCTCCTTCTCTCTATCCTCGAGGGCTTGGGTCTCCAGCTTGTCTTCCGGGGGGTTGGGTTTCTGTTCCTCCAGTGGATGGAGGAACTTGTGCGCTAGCTTTTCGCAGCCCTCAAAGCAGAGGAAGGCCCCACCGAGCATCAACAGCGGGATCACTGCCCAGGGAGCGAGTCCGCTGATCGCCAGTGCCGAGGGCACTAGGATCAGCTTATTCACCGCGGACCCTTTGGCCACCGCCCAGACCACTGGTAGCTCTCGTTCTGTTTGAACTCCGGTGACCTGCTCTGCGTTGAGGGCCAGGTCATCCCCGAGCACCCCTGCCGTCTTCTTCGTAGCCACCTTGGTCATGGTGGCCACGTCATCAAGGATTGTGGTGATATCGTCTAGAAGAGCGAGGAGGCTGGTGCCGGCCAAGGGAGGGCTCCTTTCGTGGGCTCCTGATCCTACCCTTCGGCCCATCCTAAGGAAGCATTTTGGCCAGTAGGGGAACTTTGGCCCTCTCCGTGATACCTGTTTCCTGCTGTGAAGATACGCTTCCTCTGCCCTGTCCCCCTCGCCTTGCTCGTGTCGCTCGCGTTGGGGTGTGCTTCCCGGACCTCGCCGCCTCCAGCGATCCCAACTCCCACGGAACCTGCCCCTTCTTCCCCTTCCCACCACCCTGTCGGCACCTCGGTCATCAGCGCCCAGGGGCACGAGGGGACTGCCGCGGAGCTGTTCGAGCAGGGGAAGCAGCTCCTTGCCCAGGAGAAGTTTGCGGAAGCAGCGATTCACTTCGACCTGGTTCTCAAGGGCGATCCGGAGCCGAAGTTGGCAGCGATGGCCTTGATGCAGGGGGGTCTTGCCCGGGAAGGGAGTGGGGATCGGGAAGGTGCCCTTGTCCGCTACCAGACCCTCCTGGTGCAACACCCCCAGGACGATTTGGTCAAGCTTGCCATGGTGCGCCGGATTCGCCAGCTGATCCACTTGGAGAGGTGGTCCGAGTTGGTGACTGCAGCCGAGCAGCTGTTGGCCCGGGGGGATCTCACCGTGCGCGAGCAGATCGAGGCTCTAGGGAGCCGGGCTCTCGGCCTTGTGGAGGGGGGGGATGGAGAGGCTGCCTCCCTCCAAGTCGAGCGGGCCCGTACGTTGATGGAGAGGCACCATATCGGGGAGATCGGTCGCATCCCCCACGAAGCTGCCCTGGTGTTCTTCACGCTGGGCGAGGTACGGAGGGTCCGGAGCGAAACCATCGTGTTCGACCCCCCGACGACCGGGTTTGCCCAAGCGTTCGAGGCAAGGGCAGCAGGGTTGCTGGAGGCGCAGTCTGCTTACACGGATGCGATGCGGACGACGGATCCCTTCTGGGCGACCTGGGCGGGGTACCGGGTGGGGCAGCTCTATCAGCAGCTCCACCGGGATGTGATGAAGGTCAAGGCGCCGGAGAAACTGAACTCGGAAAAGGATCGGAGGTTGTATGAGGGAGCCGTGCAGCTTCGCTATCGGGTGCTCTTGCAGAAGGGGCTAAAGATGATGCAGTCGACGGTGAAGATGAACGAACGGGTCGGGGAAACCAACGCCTGGGGGCAGCGAGCGAAGGAGGCGATGGGGCAGCTAGAGAAGGCCATCGGAGAAGCTAATGAGGTGATCCAGAGGGTAGGGGTTCCGGAGGAAACCCTCCGACAGGGTCTGGAGGAGATGGGCAAGCTGCAGGCAAAGAAGAAATGAGCGGGACCACCGGCAGGGAACTGCCGGCGTATCTGGGGCACTATCGCATCCTCCGGAGGCTCGGGTCCGGGGGGATGGCCGAGGTGTTCCTGGCGAAGAAGGAGGGCGCCGAAGGGACTTACAAGCTGCTGGTGATCAAGCGGATCCTACCGCATCACAGGCAATCGAGGCGCTTCCGAGCGATGTTTGTCGCGGAGGCGCAGCTTGCAACTCGGCTTAACCACCCGAACATTGTTCAGGTCTATGGCTTCGAAGAGGCGGGTGAGGAGCTAATCCTCACGATGGAGCTAGTGGACGGACAGGATCTGGGGCGGGTGCTACGAGAGGCCAGAGGCAAGGGGGTGAGACTGCCCCCTTGGATCTCGGCCTACATTATCGCGGAGGCTGCCAAGGGGCTTCACTATGCCCATGAACGCAAGAGCGACGAGGGCATACCCCTTCAGATTGTTCACCGGGACGTCAGCCCGCAGAACATCCTATTGTCCTGGGAGGGGGCAGTGAAGATCGCGGATTTTGGCATTGCCAGTGCCAACCTGTTTCGCGAGGAAGGGGGCCTGCTCAAAGGCAAGTTCGGGTACATGTCCCCAGAGCAGGCCATGGGCGAACCGGTGGATCGACGGAGCGACATCTACGCCCTGGGCGTCTGCCTCCACGAGATGCTGACCGGGAGGTTGCTCTACGGGAACTTGGACGGCGATGAACTGCTTGACGCAGTACGAGCTGGTCGGGTCGAGCCTCCGAGCACCTATGTCCGCGACATTCCTCCCGAGCTGGAGGCGGTGGTGATGAGGGCGCTCGCTCGGGATCGGGAAGAGCGCTACCAGACCGCCCGGGACATGGCGGGGGTGATCCACCGGGCAATGCTGGCAAAGCAGGAGCTGGTAGACGCCAGTTCTCTCGAAGTATTGCTAGAGCAGATCGTGGGTCGGGA
>JANWXX010000387.1 GCA_025057345.1 Polyangiaceae bacterium
CTGCCGCGAGCTGCTCTCCTCCCGGACCCAGGAGGCTATCCCGTACCAAAGAACGCATGTCGTCAAAGTCGTAGTGACCCAACTCCTGCTTCCTTCGTTGTAGTCTCTGGAGCACTCCGGGAAGAAATTCATGAGCCAGAGCGGGGAGGAGGGGAACCGTCGTCCTCTCCAACGCCGCCACCGCCAGGAACATCTGCTCACTGGCCCCTTCCAGCGTCGTAGCCCGGAGGTTGTTCACGATGTACTCTAGGACACCCATCCCCGATTTCTTGAAGGCATTATCGTTACTAAGCTCTTCAAATTCTTGGAGAAATCTTGCAGGATCCTGGTGGTCCAGGTAACGGGTTAGCAGCGGTGCCAGTGCCTCCAGTCGCTTCGTAATAGGCTGGATCTTCCGCCCGTCCACCCCCGATTTCTTCAGTGATTTTCCAATCAGATCTTGATCTTCCAAAAGCGCTACCGGTGCACCCTGCAACGCTGCCACCAGCGCTGCCTCGCTGTACGATGGTTCCAGGCGGCCCGGCGCGATAGCACAGGCGTAGAGGCGCTCCTCGATCTGCTCTACGTCCATCCCAAAGGCGAGGGCTGCCCGAAGGTAGCGCCGGGGACGCTCATTTCGGGCGAAATCGCTCCGAAGAGCTTCCTTGAAGGCGACAGAGAAGACATGGCGCCGGTCCACCTGCTCGAGGGTGAAGAGCTGCCGGTTGGCGAAGGCATACTCGGTGAGAATCCGTTGGCAGAAGGCGTGGATTGTGGCGATGACGGCGGCATCGAACAATTGGAGCGCCTGCAATAGCTTGGCGCGTGCCACGTCATCCAACCGCCAGACCTGCCCCGGCGGGAGGTTTCCCGCGTCGGCCTCGGGGCCTGCCCCCACCATTTCCTCCAGCTTGCTTCGCACCCGATAACGCAGCTCCATGGTTGCCTTCTCCGTGAAGGTCACCACCAGGATCTGGTCTACCGTTGCTCCTCGGAGGAGTAGTTCAATGTAGAGGTGCTCCAGTGTGTAGGTTTTCCCGGTACCTGCCGAAGCCTCGATGACAACATGATTATCCAGAGGCAAACCCTCCAGTACCGCAGGTTTTCGGTAACGGATCGGCGAAGCACTCATGGACCTTGCAAGCTACCTGTCCACCTCCCCCGAATCCAGCCTCGGCGTTGTCGAAATCTGCTTTTCCTGCATACGGGTTCGATTGGACGGCCGCTCGATGGGATGACGGCTACGGGTAGGGATGGATGCATTGGCACCAGCTCAGGGCGCAGATGCAAGGTACCAAGACGGACATGGAGTACGCGCTTCCAAAGAGAGAACCGCATTGTCGATGGTCGATGGCGGAGGGTGCTGCAAAGGTGCGAAATACGCTCACCTAGGCGGGGCGGCTTCGTACCCAGCCTCGGAGCGGATGGCAGCAGCATGGAGGGCCGTCTTGACCTCGAAGGGATGGAGCGCGGGCCAGGCGGCTCGGAGGCGAGAAGCAAAGGCTGTGACATGGGGACAGGCAAAGCTAGCGCCAGACACCCGAATCATGGTCCCGCCGGGTGAATAGACTTCCACATCGTGGCCTCGTGCTAGGAAAGCTACCCGGTGCCCAGAACGGAAACGAAGGGCAAAAGGGTTCCGAGTTTCCAGGCGATCCACGGATAGCAGCGAGGTGCAGGCAGCAGGATAGTCCGGGGCTCCCTGGTTATCCGTAGCAGCAACCAGCGTTACTCCCGCAACGGCCGCCTGGTCCACCAAATCATACACGTCCAGAAGCAACTCCCTTTTCCGGGTACCCAAGCTCAGGTTCACCACATCGAAGCGCTCACGAATGCAAAACTCAAGTGCGGCCCGAAGATGCTCTGAGGATCCTCTTCCCTGTTCGTCCACCACCCGCACACTCACGAGGGATGCCTCCGGAGCAATCTCTCGGAGAACGCTAGCTACCGCGGTGCCATGGTAGTGGACATCTCCCGGAGCGCAGCGCTCCACCACAGTAAGAAGCCCTTGGCGACGTACATGGAAGCTCCGGCGCGGAGCCTCTTCCCCAAGGAGCATCGGGGCAATCCCGGAGTCGACAATGGCTACGCGAACTCCAGTACCGGGGGGGCAATCCTGGAGCATCTCCAGGGAAAAAGCCCTCAGGCCTTGGAGGCCAGGGGGGCCAGAGAACATGAAAGCCAGTCTACCTTTTGTCGCTACAATGCGAGCTCCTTTCTTCAGGAGCCCCCATGCCCATTCTCTGCTCAAGCACCATCGATCGGGTGACGGTCTATGCCCGGGGCGCTGTCGTCACCCGGTCGTTGAAGCTTCCGCTCGCACTCCCGGATGGCCTCGTCGAGCTGGAAGTCCCTGGGGTGACTGCGCTGGCAGAGCCGGGTAGCCTGCGCCTATCGCTGGAAGGGCCACGAACGGCGCTGTCGGTACGTGCCCTCCCGATCAACGGAGCTACCGTGCAACCAGGCCCCCTCCCGGAGAAGGTCCGGGAGCTCCGCCACCGCATCGACCGGCTTAAGGATGAGATCCAAGCGCTCCAGGAACGTCGGGAACGTCTCAGCCAACTTGCACCCAACGCCAATCCGAGCCTTGTCTCCAGCATGGAGGCCAGGTTCAAAGCTGCCCTTGGTGCGGGTGCTCTCATTGAGGAGCTGCTCGCCCGCCTGGATGCCCGGTGGTTCGAGCTGGAGGAATCGCTCCGGGAAGCTACACAACGGCTGGCCTCGATGGAACTCTCGCTGCGCCAAACTAGTACCACCCGCAGGGGCGAAGAAGGGACCACTCGCTCGCTTCTCATCCGGCTTGGAGGTTCCGGCAAGCTGGCCCGCGCAGAGGTGAGCTACGTGGTGGCCCCTGCCCGCTGGTGGCCCCTCTACACGCTCCGAGTCTTTGAGGGGCACTCCGCCTCACTGGGTATCGAAGCACTCGTTGCCCAGCTCTCTGGGGAGGACTGGTCCTCCGCACAACTCTCCTTTGCCACCGCTGATCTGGTGCACGACGCCCGCATGCCCGAGCTACGCTCGCTACGGCTCGGACGGACCCAACCCCCTCCCCGTACTGGTTACCGTCCCCCTCCTACCGGTCTTGATCAGCTCTTTGCTGCCCACGATCGCTACTTTCCTGAGCTCATCCCCCCACGACCCATCCCGGAGAACGATCCAGAAGTGAACTACACCCTCCGAGATATCCTCCGCGGAGGTGTGCTTACCGAAGGAGCGAGTCACCGCGAGCTCATCCCGGAGGAGAGCAGCGTCCCGGAGGAGCTGAACGAAGAAGATCTTCTGGAACAGGAAACCCCCGACCCCCGCGTTAGGGAAGGTAGCATGGTAGGGGGTGTGACCATGATGACGCGCAGCCCCGACCCCCGTGCCGGGGAAGGTGGGCGGATCGAGAACGAAAAGAACAAGGACATCTCGGTCTCTCAGGCTCTGGCGCCACCGCTAGCTCGTGTCTCAGGGCAGAACGATGACGTTCTGGCAGGAGGGAGAGCCAGAGGCGGAGGAGGTAGCAGTTCCTCACCGGAACCCCTGGAGCCGGACGAGTCTTATCTAGATCTTGCACGACTGCGGATCGGTGGCCCGGAGGATCGACACCGGCGAGGGCGCCTGTATTTGGCCATCGAGGACGCCCGTTCCCTAGCGGCCATGCGCAACATCGAGGCCGTGCAGCCACCAGTCAGTGCTGTGCGCGATCCCCGCCACACCCGGGGACAATTTGCCTACCGCTACGATGCGGCCGCCCGAGGGACGGTCCCTTCTGACGGAGTACCACACCTGGTACCGGTGGTGACGGCGCAAGCACCTATGCGAGCAACTTTCCGAACCCTCCCGCGAGAGAGTTCGGAAGTATTCCGGGAAGCCCAATTCACCAACCCCTTTGACGCTCCACTATTGGCTGGTCCTGTGCAGGTGTACGTGGATCACTCTCTGCTGACCACTACCAGCCTGGAGCGGGTAGGCAAGGGGGGGGTGGTCAAGGTGGGGCTCGGGGTCGAACCACGTATCCGGGTAGCACGGAATGTCCAAGTTCTGGAAGGATCCTCCGGTCTGTTGGGAGGAGCCACCGTAGTACAACAAACGATCCGGATCGACCTGGTTTCTTCTCTAGGGCATCCCGTGGAGATCGAGGTAATCGATCGCACCCCCATCTCCGACGATAAGCAGATCACCGTGGAACGGCTCCCGGCAACCCCGGAAGCGCAGCCCTACGACCAGTCAGAGCGAGGAGAACCGATACGTGGAGGGCTACGTTGGTTGGTGTCTCTCCCCGCTGGAGGAAGCATGCGGATCGAACACGGTTTCCGCATTACATTCCCTGCCAAATTCGAGCTGACGGGAGGAAACCGCCGTGATTGATGCCTCACTCCTTCCTCGGGCCCACATCCTCTCTAGCAAGGTAGCTCGGGTGACCTTCTTCGAAGATAGGGCAGAAGTGGTGCGTCAGCTCCGGTGTAAGGTGCCTCCGGGCTCTTGCCTGGCGGTGATTGCTGGAGTGACCCTGGTGATCGACGACAGCTCCTTGGTAGCAACGGTCAAGGGTAGTCAGGCTAGGGTGGTGGCGTCCAGCGTACGTCGAGCGGAAGCTCAAGGGACCGGAACTCGAACCTCAGAGCGGATGGCTCGAGAAGGTGACCACCTAGCAGCTCGCAAGCGACTGTTCGAGGCCCACCGAAACCTTGATCGTGCAGAAGCCGAGCAGGCAAGACTCCAGCGTCTCCTCGTGGATTGGGAGCGCTCCGTAGTGCGTACGGCCCATGCTCATACCGACCAGATCGCCTCCCTACGCAACGCTTACGAGGAGCTGAGCCGGGCCCTGGAGGCATCCTTCAGCCGCCTAGAGC
>JANWXX010000388.1 GCA_025057345.1 Polyangiaceae bacterium
CTTGTCCTTGGGCGAGGCCATCGTAGGATAACAGCCCGACATCACACGGTATTCCTGGGTGGGTGCGTAACTCCTAATGCTTTCTGCGTCTCTTCTCTCTCATCCTCAGGGCTCCATCTGCGAGAGTGCGAAGGCCAGCTCGTCGGCCCCCTTCTGCACCGCCGCTTTGAGCAGGTCGGCGCCCCCATGTCCTGCGTTCTTCTCAATGCGCAGGAGCGCGAGTCCGCCTGTGGAGTGCTCCTGGATCTGGGCGATGAACTTCCGGGCATGCATCGGGTCCACCCGGTCGTCGCTGTCGGCGCTCAGCATGAGAAGTGCCGGGTACTTCACCCCGGGTTGGACCCGGTGGTAAGGTGAATACCCGTAGAGAACCTTAAAATCTTCTGGATTGTCTGCCGAACCGTACTCTTCTATCCACGTTTTTCCGGATCCGAATAGGTGGTAGCGCACCATATCGAGCAGCGGTACACCGCAAAGCACTACCCGGAAGAGGTCCGGCCGCTGGGTCATGGCGGCACCCACCAGGAGCCCCCCGTTGGAGGCCCCCTGGATAGCTAGCCGACCCGGCCTTGTGTAGCGCTCCGCAATCAGGAACTCGGCGGAAGCGAGGAAATCATCAAAGACGTTCTGCTTCTTGTGGAGCATCCCGTTGCGGTGCCACTCCTCGCCGTACTCGCTACCTCCTCGAAGCACTGCCATCGCGAAGACTCCACCTCGCTCCAGCCAAGGGATAATAGAGGAGCGAAAGCTGGGCTGCATCGCCACCTGAAAGCCACCATAGCCATAGAGCAGTGTGGGAGCTGTACCATCCCGCTTCGTATCCTTGCTAGCGACGATGAACAGGGGGATGCGCGTACCATCCTTCGAGGTGGCAAAACGCTGCTCCACGGTGAATTTCGATGGGTCCATCGGCACTTTTGCCTTGAAGAAGAGTCTGGCATCCCCCTTCTTCACGGAGATCTCGTGGATCTCGCTGGGATGCACGAGGGAGGTGAATACGAAGTAGGCTTCGTCCTGGTCCGGTTGGCCAATGAGAGGGGTCGCAGTACCCGGGGCTGGGAGCGGGATCACTCGGTCCAACTTGCCGTTCAGAAAGCGCAGCTCAATTTGGCTCATGACGTCCTTCAGATAAAGTAGCGACAGCTTGCCTCCTACCAGCGATACGTTCTCCAGGGTGGCGTCAGGGTGCTCGGGGACGATCTCCTTCCAGGCAGCGCGCTCTGGCTTGTTCGGGTCCACCCTGAACACCCGGTATTTGGGCGCTCCTTCGTTGGTGTGAACGTAGAACTGATCCTTGTAGGGGTAGACAGAGAAGATGGCGTCTTTCCCTACGGTTAGCGGCGTCCACGTATCCTTCTGTTTGGGGTCGCGCAGATCACGGAAGAATACATCCGTGGCGTTCCATCCATGTTGGACGTACACAAAGAGGTAGCGGCCATCCTTTGAGAGGTTGGTGTTGAGGAATGCCTTAGGGTCGCCCGTTCTCTCGCGGATGAGCTTGTCCTTCTTGGGATCTTCGCCCAGCTTGTGAAAGCGAATTTCCGTGTAACCTGGACGATCCGCTACCGGGATACTCTTATCCGTGGGGAGGTAAGCGTAATAAAAACCGTCTCCTTGAGGGGTCCAACGAGCGTGAGCGTACTTCGCTCCCTCAATAACGTCGATCTCGGATTTCTTCCCAGTCGCTACCTCGATCACCTCCAGTGTTGCCTCGTCCGAATTGTTCTTCTTCACCGAGTAGGCCACACGGCTTCCGTCCCAGGAGACGGACCAACCCCCCAACGACATGCTCCCGTCCGCTGACCAGCTGTTTGGGTCCAGCAGCACTTGCTCTTGACCATCTTTCCCTTCCTTCCAGTAGACAATGGCCTTCTCTCGGTCTGCATGGCGTCGTGTATAAAAATACCTCTTTCCAAAGCGGTACGGTATACCCAGGCTATCGACATAAAAAAGTTCCCTCAGGCGCTCGGCAATGGCCTCCCTCTCCGGCAGCTTGTCGAGGATGGTTCGAGTCAATGTATTTTGTGCATCCATCCATGCCCTAACCTCGGGGGATTTTTCGTCCTCCAGCCACCGGTAGGGATCTTCCACACGAATGCCATGCAACTCTTCGGTGATTGTCTCCTTGCGCGTTGCTGGGTAATCAAAGGCACGAGAGACCGGTGGGGGAACGGAGGTGGAGGGTGGTGCCGATGGCACAGTAGGCGGGGAAGGAGCCGGTGGTGTAGCGGGGTCGGGAGGAGAGCAGGAGAGCGCAGTCATGAAGGAGGACGAGAGAAGGAATACACGACGTAGCACGGGACGATGCTACCCATACGTTCGTCCCGAAGGCTACCGGTGGTTCTGCTAGTGTGCCTCTGCCTCCACCGTCATGGTGAAACTCTCTGAGATCATTGGAGAGAGAAACACGGGGAGTAGGTTGTCGCAGAGCGACGCGGCCTTCCTCGCCGGTCAAAACACGCTCAGAGGAATCGTGGTTGGTAGAGAGGAGGACGGCGCCGCGAGCGATCTAGACGGTTGGTCCATGGGTCGTCTCCTTGATTCAGAGGTCTTTGAGGGTTTCGCGGAGACGCATGAGGGCGCGGCTGACGCGCTTGCGAGCAGCTGCTTCGTCACAACCGCAGGCCTCAGCGACCTCTCGGAAAGAAAGGTCAGCCTCATAACGAAGAAGGAGGGCCTCGCGCTCGGTGGGTTTGAGGGTTGTGAGGGCCTCGCGGGCCTTGAGAGCACGCTGGCGAGTGGCAGTCATCTCGGAGGCATCTTGCTGGTGTAGGTCATCCTGAACCAGATGGAGGCGAGCGTCGCGGCGGGCGCGGCGCTCGACAGCCCGGGCGCAGACCTTGCGGGCGATGCCGAAGAGAAAAGCTCGGATGCTTGCTTCTCCGCGATACTGGGGGAAGGCGTCGTGGGCAGCCAGGAGAGTTTCCTGAACTAGCTCCTCAGCCTCGGCCTGGGAGCCCACAAAGGCCATGCAGAGGCCACCCAGGGCAGGACCGTAGGCTCTAGCGCAGCGGGCCAGAGCCTCCCGGTGTTCCCCCCGCTGGATGGCTCGTTCGATGCCGGCGTCCATGGACGCCGGTTGGGTGGTGTGACCATCGGTTGATGGTCCTTCTGTGACCTTCACGGCACGTACACCCTCAGCCAGCATTCCGTTTGACCTTTCGAGCCCCAGGTGGCAAGGGGTGGGGAGTTTGTGACCATCCGAATGAGCCTCCCTCGTTTTTCGCAAATTTTGATCGTCAGAAGGGGAGGGTATCCTACCCGAACCGGGGGGGCGAGGGGGGCGGCGAAGGAATTGCAACTTCAGGGAGGCATGAGCATTTCCTCGCGCTACACTTCTGGGGTGCGCCGAACTAACCTCCTCTCGACTTCATTGGTGGGCCTTGTTGCGCTGACCCTGGCCTCGGTCTGTCTGAGTGAGCCTTCCTACGCCCAAGGGCCAAAGAAGGAGCTCACCGTGACCATGAAGGGCAAGCGCGTAACCGTGGTGGTAACTCCTTCTGCAGAGCAGGGGGAGGACGATCCGAAGGCACTGTCGGACGACGACGGCAAGAGCAAGAGAAAGAAGGATAAGGCGGACGCCAAGGGGGACGGAGAAGACAAGGCCGAGCCCAAAGAGGACAAGGCCGACGGAGAGGAGAGGCAGGAAGATCCGGCCGAGCGAGCGCGCCGCGGGGTGGTGGCAATTGAACGTGCAGGCGAGGTGGTGGGGATGGGTACGGTCCTTGGCAAGGATGGGCGTATCCTCACCGCGCTATCCCCGCTATTGGATGGGAACAACCTGGCCATCCGATACTCGGATGGCAGCACGGTGAAGGCCAAGGTCGGCCACAGCAATCGTCTTTGGGATATGGCCATGCTGGTGCCCCAAGTGGGCAAGTGGCCCGAAGGGCTGTTCGCCTCTGAGAAAGATCCTCTCCAGCAAAAGGGGCTGCGTAGCTTCTCTCCAGGCAAGGGCAAGGCTCAAGTCGGAACGCTGGTCTTCAAGGGACGCAAGAGCTTTCTGGGGGCTGACGAACAGATGATTCCTGGCCTGCTAGAGATCGGTACCAAGCTGGGTGCTAAGGATATAGGTAGCCCAGTGATCGATGATCAGGGGAACGTGGTGGCTATGGTTGGGCGCGCTTGCCTTCCAGTGGAGAAAGGACCTTGCCTTCCGTCACCGGTTGGTATCCCGGTGTCCGTGATCCGCCAGTTCCTTAGCACAGCTCCCCCGAACGCAGTGCGGCCTGCACCCTGGCTCGGTATTCGGGGGGTAGCCGAGAAGGGGGCCGTCTCTGGGGTACGCGTCTTGGGTGTGCTCCCCGACAGTCCTGCCGATGAGGCAGGGCTCAAGGGTGGTAACGACAAGGCGAGCAGTGATCTCATCGTGGCCGTCGATGATCATCCTGTCTCCTCACCTGAGGAACTCTCCAAAGCAATCCTGAGCAAAGCTGTCGGCGAGCGGGTTAAGTTGCTCCTGTTCCGCCAAGGAAAGTTCCAGGAGAGCACTCTGGTGCTTCAGCCGGTACCTTCTCGCAGCAAGTGAAGCTGTTGCTCGCGGTGCTCAGGTCCGCAGCGCTCTTCTTGCTGCTCGTCCTCTTTGCTTGCGAAGGAGATCCAGCACCTCCGAGGGGCCTACATTCTAACGTGGTTGCGTCTCCAGAGGAAGGTGTCCTCCGGCTTATGGGGACGGGGGCTATGGCACCTCTGGCTCACAGGCTAGCTGAGCTATGGCGACGCTCTCCCGCGGAGGCTTCGCTGCGCGTGGTGGTAGAGCCCAGCGTGGGTTCCGGTGGTGGCGTGCGTGCGGTATGGGATGGCGTA
>JANWXX010000389.1 GCA_025057345.1 Polyangiaceae bacterium
CCCCTCTCCCCCTCCTTCAGGGACCACAGGGATCCGGTGGCGGGTTCGGGCTCACCTTCGCGCTCAGATGCGTCAACCGGCTCTCGAAGCCAAGCCCGAGGGACATCGCACACTTGCTCCGGGTCTTGGGTGAGGTCGTTAGGATCCCCCTATGACGCTTCCAAATTTCCCCGGGAGTGCTCGCTCAGGTTCCCCATGACGTTTCCAGTGGGCACCCCGTTGCCCCACCACCGGTCCCGACAACTCCGCCTCCAGCCACACCCAGCCACCAGGACCGTCCCTCTCCCCACTCAGCCTCAAAGGCCTGCTTGCTCTGCTCGGCTCATCTCCTGCCAATGGGCGCCGTGAGCCGTGGCGCAGAGGGCAACGCCTCAAAGGCCTGCTCGCTCTGCTCGGCTCATCTCTCCACCCTACGGAGGCCCCCGTCCAACAACCCCGAATCCCCCAGGAATTTCTGGAGAAAATTTAGGATCAGTCCTGAGAAGGACTTGCACTTATTTATTTTTTAGTCAATAGATGCCCGAGTGAGGTGCCGCCGTGAACGAAACATCGAGCATGAGGATCCATGATGTGCTGAAGCCGTGGCTAGCACGGCTGCCCGGGCCGGTGGCGGGGGTGCTGGTGCGGTCGAGGCGGGCATCGCAGGTGGCGAGGGATGTGGTGATGGTGGTGGGGGGGGTACTTGGGCCAAGGCGTCCCGTGGCGAGGGAGTACCGCAGCGGAGAGGCAGGGGGGGTAGTTCTGCCAGGGGAGAGGCGGCTGAAGGTGCTGGCAGTAAGGCAGGAAACTGCAGATGCGGTGAGCTTGGTGCTAGAGAGGCCGGCGGGTATGGAGTATGAGGCGGGGCAGTTCCTGACGCTGGTCTTGCCCATAGACGGAAGGGAGCTGAGGCGGTCCTACTCTCTGTCCTCGACGCCACTGTTGGAGGGGCCGCTGGTGATCACGGTGAAGAAGGTCGTGGGTGGGGCCGCTTCGGGGTGGATCCACCGGAACGTACGCCCGGGGATGACACTACGGGTACGTGGGCCTTCGGGGAACTTTGTGTATCGACCATCGGAGAGGCCGGCGAAGCTGGTCTTGGTGGGGGGTGGCAGCGGGATCACGCCATTGATGGGGATCCTGAGAACGGCGGTGGAAGCGACGCCGGAAGTTCCCGTGGTCTTGGTGTATGCAAATCGGTCGGTGGAGGATGTGATTTTTCGAGAGGAACTGGCGCAACTGGAAGTGTTGTACCCCCAGCTTACGGTGCGGCATGTGCTGGAGAAGGAGGGGGGGCTACCGTGCTCGGTAGGGCGGGTGGGGCGGGCCGAGCTGGAGGCAGCCCTGGGGGGGACTCGGGAGGGGGTGCGCGTGTACCTGTGCGGTCCTGAGGGAATGATGGCAGCGGTGCAGCAGGAACTGAGAGCACTGGGGCTTGAGGACAAGCAGATTCTGCTGGAGCGTTTTGTGACGGTCCGCCCGAGAGAGATGGGGCAGGAGGGGCGGCTTTATCAGCTCCGGGTGGGGTCGAGGCAGGTCGAGGTTCCCTCAGGGAAGACGTTGCTAGAGGGGGCGACAGCGGCGGGGGTAACCCTAGATTTCTCGTGTACTATGGGAGGATGTGGGGCTTGCAAGGCTCGCCTAGTGGATGGCGAGGTGGTGATGGATGAGCCGAACTGTCTCTCAGAGGCAGAGCGTGCAGAGGGGCTGGTGTTGACTTGTGTGGCCCGGCCCCTGTCGGATGTGACGATCGAGCAGCTGCACTGAGG
The DNA here is from genome assembly GCA_025057345.1 of Polyangiaceae bacterium. Taxonomy (GTDB): domain Bacteria; phylum Myxococcota_A; class Polyangia; order Polyangiales; family Polyangiaceae; genus JANWXX01. The sequence goes on from JANWXX010000389.1 coordinate 1,749, forward strand.
AACGAGGAGGAAGTGATGACAGACTCGATGAACCTCTCCACGACAGAGCGCTTGCGGGGTCAGGTGGACGCCTACAAGGAGGCGGCCAGTATCCTGACCGAGGTGCGTAATCCTGCGGTGCTGCTGAGCCTACTGCCCTCGGCGGCTCGGGGGTTCCTGGTGAAGCGGGGTAAGCAAGGGGTGCCGACGCTGATGAGGAGTGGGCACGAGGCTTACTTTGATTGGACGTATACCGAGGACATGCCCCAGATGCGGGATCTCTACCGGCGAGCCAAACAGAACCAGTGGGACGCCGAGGTCGCTCTCGACTGGTCAACGGATGTGGACCCAGAGAACCCGGAGGTTCCTCTTCTTCCCTACGAGTTTTTTGCTTCTGAGCGCATGCGTGACGTGGGGATCGACATTCGGCGCGGCTCCCGGGAGGATCTTCGCCTGCGCCATGACATCTCCTCGTGGATGCTAAGTCAGTTCCTTCACGGTGAGCAGGGGGCACTGCATGCGGCAGCCCAGGTGACCGAGTGTGTCCAATGGATGGATGGGAAGTTCTACGGTGCCACCCAGGTGATGGACGAGGCCCGGCACGTCGAAGTCTTCCACGGATACCTCACAAAGAAGCTGAACAAGCTCTACGACATCAACGATAACCTGTTCACCATCATTGACGCATTGATGCACGATGACCGGTGGGACATGAAGTTCCTCGGGATGCAGATCATGATTGAGGGGCTTGCGCTAGGCGCTTTCGGCTTGTTCTACAAGGTCACTCAGGAGCCGCTTCTCAAAGAACTTCTCAAGTACGTCATTCAGGACGAGGCTCGCCATGTACATTATGGTGTGATCGCTCTTCGGGAGCATTACAAGATCGCCCTGTCCTCCAAGGAGCTGGAAGAGCGCCAGGACTGGGCCTTTGAAGTTGCCCTGCTGATGCGCAACCGGTTCATGGCCCACGAGGTCTACGAGGAGCGCTTCCAGGGGGCTCTCTCGCGCAAGCAGTGGAATGAGCTCGTACTTTCCGCTCCCGGGATGACCGAGTTTCGCCAGACCATGTTCGAGCGTTTGGTGCCTAACCTGCGCTTCATCGGCCTCCTCGATCGGCGTATGGAGCATCACTACGCTCAGGCGGGGCTCCTGAAGTATGCCGGCGGCAAGGATGCTTCCCAACTTACTGGCGACGAGATGCTGGCGGATCTGGACGCCCGGCCCATGCCTATGGTGGGTGACACGACGGTGACGGCGTTCCACTGAAGTTCTGCTGAGGAGACGGAGGGGAATCTGGTTTGATAGACTGGGGTGCCATGAGCGCTCCGGTGGTGGGCGAGGTGATCGCTGGTAAATACCGGGTTGATCGGGTGATCGGCCAGGGGGGAATGGGGGTTGTGCTCGCTGCGACTCACCTCCAGCTTGACGGTCCCGTGGCCCTCAAGTGCATGCTCCCGGAGGCAGCCCGGAGCCCTGAGGCGCTGGCCCGGTTCCTTCAGGAAGCGCGGACCTGCGCTCGGCTTCGGAGCGACCGGATCGTGCGGGTGTTTGATGTAGGGGTACTTCCGGACGGGGCTCCGTTTTTGGTGATGGAGCTTCTAGAAGGCAAGGACTTGGCCGAGCATCTGGCGGTCCGTGGTCCACTGCCAGTCGACGAGGTGATTGGCTATGCGCTGGAGGTATGCGAGGGGCTTGCGGAGGCTCATGCTCAGGGGATCGTGCACCGAGATCTGAAGCCATCGAACCTCTTTGTTGTCCCACGCAAGAGCGGAGGACGAGGCTCGGTGAAGATCCTTGATTTTGGTATCTCGAAGCTACTCTCTCCGATGTTGGCGAGGGGCGAAGCCCTAGCGAAGACCGGGGAGGCGGCGTTTCTCGGTTCTCCGTTTTATATGCCGCCCGAGCAGATCTCCAGTGCGGCCCAGGTGGATGGGCGTGCAGATATCTGGGCGCTGGGGGTGGTGCTCTACGAGCTGTGCACGGGCCAGCGCCCCTTTGTAGCGGATAGTGCGCCGGCGCTGGTGGGGAAGATTTTCTCGGAGGATCCTCCGCCATCCCGGTCGCTTCGCCCGGAGGTTCCCCCGTGGCTGGAGTCGGTCATCCTTCGATGTCTACGCCGGGATCCGAAGCTGCGTTACCCGAATGTGCAAGCGCTAGCCCAGGCCCTCTCCGAAGGGGTGAAGGGCGGGGGTCTGGAGGCGACTGCGCCGGTGTTGAGCGGTCAGGACCATCAGGTGATCCTAGAGCATCGGCGTCAGTTTCAGCAACAGACCTTGGAAACCTCCGAGAATGCACAGAGGAGGCCGGAGGTCAGCCGGAGTGTCGCAGCGCCCGAGGTTGACCTCTCGGAGGTTCCCTGGGGCGAAGGGCAAACGTTGCGGAGTGACGGCCAAGGCCGCAGGTGGTTGCTGACGGCAGGGGTCGGGGTGGTGATGGTGGGGCTTGGATTCGGGTTCTGGGGGCTCCGGCAGCGGATGCGCCCTCTGCGGATCCGAGGCTCCTCAACCTTGGGGCTCCAGGTGATTCCCCGATGGCGGGAGCTGTTGGAGCGAGAGGGGATCCGGGTGGAGGTAGCCAGCCCCGGTACCACCCGGGGGCTTGATGCATTGCTCACCACCCGCGGTGAGGGGTTGGCGGCCGCGTCGCGGCGGGCCACCCCGGATGAGCTAGCACGGAGTCAGGGACAACTCCGGGAGCACCTTGTTGGCTACGATGCCATCGCTATCGTAGTTCATGTGGACAATGATGTTCCAAGATTGACGATAGATCAACTACGTGGTCTCTTCGGAGGAAAAGTGACCTCTTGGTCGGAAGTTGGTGGGAGCGCGGGGGCGGTGCATCTACTGATGCGTCCGGAGGAGCTGGGGGGGTACGAGGCGTTGCAAGGGCTCCTGGGGAAGGATCTCCGATTTGTAGAGGGGGCGGAGGTAATCCGGACCAACGAGGAAGTGGTGCGGCGGGTGAGTGCGGATCGTCAGGCAGTGACCTTTGCATCGTTCACGGTGACCGGGCCGGTGAGGCATGTGCCAGTGGGCAAGGGGGAGGGAGGGCCCTTTGTGGCGCCGTCAAC
>JANWXX010000038.1 GCA_025057345.1 Polyangiaceae bacterium
GCAAGCGCTGGCGGATGCGCGGCAAGCGGTGGTGGATCTCTGCGAGGTGCTGGCCATCGAGGTGACCGAGGAGCGTCAGGCTTTCTTGACCACGCTGGACCTCACCGCGCTGCGTGACCTTCGCTCTCGCCTCAAGCAGGCACGCTCCTGGCCTGCCTGACCGCCCTCTTCCCCCTGTCGTCCAGGTTCTGGAGCCTTCCCTTACCGCCTTCCCTTATGGTCGCGCTGCCTGAACCACCACGAGCACGGCCACGGGGACGAGGACGGAGACGAGGACGGGGACGGGGAGGAGCGAGGCGCCTCGACGAGGCTCATGGCCGACCCTGCCGTCTCCCTCGCCGTTCCTTCGCCGGAACCTACCCGTTGGCCTCCCTGGCCGAGCCATTGGAAGGTCGTCTGGAAGCACTTTGCGTTTGGGGTAGCGAGGCCATGTTTTCTTCGCACTCCTCGCGGATCTTCTTGACCTCGTACACTCCCGCGGTGTCCTCCCTCCCTTCGTTCACCCGGCAACTGGTCGAGCGTCTGGCCGCGCGCAGTTCTCTGCCCCTGATGGCCCAGATGGTTATGCAGCGCCTGCTGGCTCCTTCGGTCTTCGACCCTCTCTTCGAGGCGCACCGCGGCGCCCAGTAGAGCACAAGCATCCTCGACGGCAACCATCTGGCGGCCACCGAACGCTGGATCGTGCCGCTGCGGGAGTGCACCGCAGGGCCGTTGCCGGCCGTGAGCCTCGTCGCCTACGACCCGACCTGGACCTGCCGATGCACTGGGTTGGGGATCTGGACGTGGTCGTCACCATGACAGAGCCGCGCAAAGGCCGAGGTAAGACAAGCGAAGCGACGCTCTGCGAGGAGCCCGTGGAGGTGGTGGGCGAGGAGGGGGAGAAGCTGGTGATGCTTTGCTGTTCGGCTTCGGCCTGGCCTTGGTGGCGTACATCGTGCTCGCCGTGGTGGAGGGAGCGATGCGGGCGGAGCATGGGGCGGCGAAGATCGACGAAGAGGTGTCGCCCTACCACGTGGGCAACGAGATCGTGCGCATCTGGAGGGGATGATGGTGCTGATGCCTGCGGAGGCGTGGGAGGCCTACGAGAGCTACCCGACGGCACGAGCCTTCGGGATGGCTCTGGAGCAGGCGTTGAACCACCTGGGAGAGCCCTTCGGTCTGGGAAAGAGCGCCGAGAAGATCGGGGAATTCCTCCCGTGAGAAGAATCCCGGCGGGAAGCGCTGTTGCAGCACTACCCGGAAGCCCTGTCCTCCCGTTCCCAGGGCCTCCGGGTGCTCCCGGAGCCGGAGCCGAGGAGGGAAGCGGCGAGGCCCCTGGTTCCCGTCACCCTGCCGCCCGTGGAATCCATCTCGACCAGCGGCACCTTGCGCTCGGTCGTGCAACCGGCACCGCCGCCGGGGTCCCGGAGCAGGCTGATCCTCGGCCTCTTTCTCGGCGGGATCCTCGGCGGTGCCCTGCTCGCATGGCCCCGCGCTCGGCGGGAGCTTGCCCCCGCCGCGTCTCCGGAACCGAGCCTGCGCGACGTGGTTCCCTCGGAGGTGGCACGGACCCCCGAGCCTCCGCCGGCGGCCTCCTCGGTGCGGGTGGGTGCGGAGCCTGTCGTCTCGGTGCTACCGGCCGTTGTTCCGGCGAAGGTCCGCCCCGGGAGCCCTCCTCTGGCCTCGGCGGTGCCTGCGAGCAGCAAGAGTGCGGCGCCGACGACCACGGAAACCTTGCAGGACGGCGCACCCGTGCGTGTGACGATCAGCACGCCTGGAGGGGAAGCGCAGGTCTACTGGCGGGGAGAATCCCGGGGACGTACTCCGTGTACCTTGCTGATGCCTCCTGGTCGTCACACCGTGGAGCTGGAGCCATCCGGAGGCCCGCGTCGTGCGGTGAGCGTGGTGGCCCGAGCGGGAGAGCCGACGTACGTGAGCGTACCGATGGAGCGCCTGCTCACGGCTCCCTGAGGGGGCGCTCAACCTTCAATGGGTTCTAGAAAGCGCGCCCGGTAGGCGCTTGGATTACGTCCTCGTTGCACGGCGGCGAGGAGTCCGTTCCACAACGAGGGTGTATCAAGGTAACGGTACGATGGGTCGAGGGCAAGAGCCTCCTGGACCCAGTCGTCGACCAGCGGAGAGAGATCCGGGCGCAGATCCGTGAGGCGCGGACGAGGGTCTTTCAAGACTCGGAGGAGCACTTGGGTGGGGTTTTCCCCAGGGAAGAGGGGCTGCCCAGCGAGGGCGCGGTAGATGACAGCACCGAGGGAGTAGACGTCGATGCGATGATCGAAGGGCTCGCTGCGGAGCATCTCCGGGGCCATGTAGTTGGGGGAGCCGGCGACGACGCCGGCGCGGGTGAGGGCGAGCTGGTCGTCCACCTTGGCAAGGCCGAAGTCCATGAGACGAGAGCCGCCGCCGAACTCCGGGGAGACGAGGAAGATGTTGGAGGGCTTCAGGTCGCGATGGATGATTCCGAGCTTGTGAGCAGTGTTGAGGGCGATGACGATGGGTTGGGTAGCCACCAAGATGTCATAGGCGCTCATCCGGCTGTCGAAGAGCTCAAGTTCTTCGAGACGCTCCGAGAGGGTTTCGCCCTGGAGGAGCTCCATGGCCATGTAGACGGCGCCGTCTTCCTGGTCTTGGCCGAAGGCGTAGACCTCGACGACGCTGGTGCCCCAGAGGGCGGCCAGCGAGCGGGCCTCACGCCAAAGCCGCTGGACGAACTGGTCGTCGCCTTCGAGGGAAGGGTTGAGCACCTTGATGGCTACGCGGCGCCCTGAGGCGGAGTCGATCGCGGCGAAGACCTGGCCGTGGGAGCCTCTCCCGATCTCGCGTTCGAGAAGGTAGCGGCCGTCAACGAATTCGCCAGGCTGTTTCAAGGCGGCGAGGTTCTTACCGCAGGGGAACGCTGCTGGAGAAAAAAATAAACGCGGCCCTTGCGGTGCAGGGAGGCGTTCACCTGTTAGGAGGGCTTCCTGGCCAGGTGCGACATCCGCACCCACCTCATTCCAGCGCATCCGTAGGTCGGGTAAGTTTCACCCCCAGCATCGCAGAACCATGGGGAAGCCTGTTGAGAAGCTAAGGCGAGGAGACGAGAAGAGGGGGAGGTTCTGGTTTCCGTACACAGGGCCATGTCGTAATCCAGCGCTCTCCTTGCCTCACGGAAAGGCAGTTCGTCCGAATATCGTGATCAACCACGGTGAGGGTTTCCAATCTAGCTCATACCGCACCCTGGGGAGTGGTCTTCTCGTCGGGCTTGGGCTTGTAGCTCTCTGCATGGGGCGCATACCGACTGGCCTTGTCCTTGGCTCGGGCTGGCTCGCGCATCTTGTTGGGTAGCCATCCTGTCGGCCTCGATGCATTGGGATAGACGGACAATCACCAACTGCGGTTGCTTTGGGCCTGTGCGCGAGGGAGCCCCCCAGCACTTGGGGGCTATGGGGCTGCCCTACGACGCAGGGATGCGGACTCAACCGGTTACCGGAGGGCAATACCGATTTGGCGCCGCAGGTTGGTATAGCGATCGCTGGTCACGAAGACTACCAGGTCGTCCAGATGCTGTTCCACGGTAGACGGATCTTCCAGCGTCAGCACGGCCCGGGCCGCCTCGAAGTCGCCGCACAGTAGGAAGCCCGCCCGTGTCCCCGTCAGGTTGGCTGCGTTGGCCCACCGTTGCAGGTTGGTCCGCCCCCCCTCCTCGACGAATCGGAGGAAATAGCCCCGGAGCCGATCAATGAGGATCGGCTCCAGGATCGGCTCAATGGCCTTCGCCAGCGGAGTGATCCGCACCTTGCGATCGGCGCTCAGGGGGATGGCCGGGTTGCCCACGAGCAACGCCGCCAGAAACAGATCCTCCAGGTCCGGGATGCTCGGCACCAACAATCGCACGAAGTGCTCTTCCCGATACCAGCTCAGGTGGCGCCCCGCCAGGAACGCTAGCTCCGGTGCGTTCCTGCCAGAGAGGGCCTGCTTCCCCAGCCTTGATACCGGCGGGAGCCCGGGCACCATCTCCACAAGCCCACCATATTGCTGCGGCGCTGCATAGAGTGCCGGCGCCGTCATCCCCAAAATCGATGCTGCCCAGGTAAAGCATCGCACCGCCTGGAGTGTCGATTTTTGTGGATCTTGCCGGGTTGCAGGGTCCAGCACAGGCAGTGCTTTGTCCCGGCGCAGCGCCGACACTCGACCCAGTAGCACCGCCGAGGCAATGATCGAGAAGATCTCCCCGGTCAAGATCTCTTCCTCCGGGTGAAATAGCAGACGACGCCAAGCATCTGGAGAAACCGAGGTCGAGGGTCTAATAAGACCCTCAGGGCGATGCTGTTGGAAAAAGGTACGCTCTTCCTCGGAGGCGACACCACGGAAGACGAGGGCTTGGGCAGCACAGAAGCGGCGGTCGAGATCTTCGCGGCGGGCCCAGAGGCGATAGAGGGCATGAAGGGCGTCGTGGTCTCGGGGATCGCGGCGTACCCTTCGCATCAGGTCGTTGGGGTCATCTTCGAAGGGCTCGGCAGCGCTGCGAACATCGGAGAGATCGACCTCGACGGCGATCTGGGAGCGGGCCTCTTGCAGCTCGCGCTCTAGCTCGGCGACACGGCCTTCGAGGAAAGCAATGCGCTGCTGGAGGGCGAGGACGTTGGGGTCAGCAGTGAGGATTGGGGGGAGGCGAAGGGAGGGAGCTGGCTCTTCGTCGCCCAGCAAGGGCCCCTGGGGGATCGGGATGACTGGGGTATGAACTGGGCGGCTGAGGTCGCGGATCTTGATTCGGTGCCGGGCCTCATAGGCGATCTGGAGGGCCTGCTCCAGCCTGCGGAGACGCTCCCGGTCGAGGCCGAGGGCGTCGGCGGCACGGTCGAGGCGTGCGCGCTCCTCGGCAGTAATGACGCCGTCTTCGATGACCTCGGCGAAGAGCTCCTCGTATTGGGCTTCGAACTTCCCTAGGTGAAGGTTGCCGGAGAGCTCACCCTGCTCGAAGGAGGAAGCGTGCTGGAAATCGTCGCTTGTGTCGCTCATGACGGTCGCATTCTGGCAGGGTCGACAGGGGGGTTGATCCGGGGAGGGTCGAAGGCGATGGTTGTGCTGTCGCCGGAGGGTTCTTCGAGGACGATCCGACGGGGGAAGAGCAGGTTTGCCGGCAGCAGCACGGTGATGCGCCGAATCAGCTTCCCAACGCGCTCGTCCTTCGGGGTGAGGCGTAGTGTGGGACCCGTCCCGGGTCGATCGACAGCGAAGGTGTAGCGGTCGCGGAGCTTGCCGAGATCGCCCCCGAGGAGGATCATCAGGTCACCGAGGATTGCAGCGAGGGTACCAGCGGTGGCCAGGTCGACCTTGCCGGAGCCGCGGGGGGTACGGTAGGCGATGCCCTCGGGGGTGACCCAGTAGATGATCTCGTCGGGGGGTGAGAGCTCCCAGCGGAGCCGATCAGGGCGGACGAGGGTCAGCTCCCCCTTGCTGGTGACGGTGGTGGCCAGCAGGTCGAGGACGCGCTCCTGGGTGAAGGTGCTGGAGAGGGAGCGGAGCTTCTCCCGGGCGCGAGCTACATCGTGGAGCAGGCGCGCTATGTCCTCCTCAGCACCGGCGGGGGGCGTCCAAGCGATCGCGGGCAGCAGGACGAGGAGTGCACGGCGCCGCATGGCACCCTCAGTCTGCCTTTTTTTTAGGGAGCGAACCCATCTGGATCCGCTCCCCGAGGTAGGATCCAATAAGAGAAAAGAGAACCCCGATCAGGCTCATGATGACATACATGAAGACCGGCAGGGTACGCACCGTCTCGCTGCGGACTAGGTAGTAGACCGTGGGGAGGGCAATCAGGAAGGCGGCTACGACCGGCTCAATGAAGGTCTTGCCTGGAGAGATCAGGCCAACGAGGAGCCCCCCAGAGAACCAAATAGGAATGCTCATGAGCATTCCGTTGGCTCCCTCAAAGTCGAGGGCTGGGATAAACATGGGTAGTCCCACCAGGATGGCAGCGGTGAGCACCCCCTGGACGCCTAGAGAGATCCCCGCCCAAAAGAGACTGAAGCCCTCCTGCTGGTAGCGTTGTCGTAGTTCTTCTTCCCGAGAGCGGGGCCCACGGGTGAGAGCTTCGAGGGATGCTCCGCAGTTGACGCAGCGGCCATTGGTGGGCGGAGGGCTGTTCTTGAACCCGCAGGATTGGCAGATGACGGCAGGGGCGTTGCTCTCGGCCTTGGTAGACATGGGCGGCTTCATACTAGACTGAAACCCGGGGGAGGCGCCAAGCCCTCACTCCAGAACTCATTCCAAAGGGCTGCCGCGGTTGGAAACCATTGCTATGCTCCCCCGGTCACCACGTGTCACCCGCATGCCCGACGCTCCTCTCCCTGCTCCTTTGCCGGTCGATCTTGGATCTCGTTCCGCCGAGGATCCCGAGCTCCTCGCGCTCCCTGCTCCTCCCCGGCATGAGCAACGCCTGGCTTTGACCCTCATGGTCCTGGTTGCTTTGGCATCGGGCTGGCTGCTCTGGTTGCTTCGCGGGGAGGTGAGCTACGCTTTCTCTCCCGCTTCCCCCATCGATCTGGGCGATTTGAACCAGGCGACCCCCTCTGCCGAGCATGCGAACCGCTACGTTCGGGCCTCCGGGCTGCTAGCAGCAACCCGGACCATCCACTACGAGCGGCCCTTGGAGGGGGACTCCTTCCGTCTTGCTCCCCTTGCGGGGAATCCAAAAATTTGGGTCGAGATTCGAGTTCCCGAGGGCATGGAAGGCCCCCGCTTTACCCCACCCTCCTCCTTCGTTGGGCGCTTTGTACCCTTCCACGAGGTAGGGATCCGCCACCGCGGTCTCGCCGCTAGCCTGACCCGCGCAGGGGCGGGCTCCGTGCCCGAGGGCGCCTGGCTCCTCATCGATGGCGGCTCTCCTCGCGCCTCGCGTTGGTCTGTGGCCCTTGCGGCCCTGCTCGCCTACTTCCTCGTTTGGAACAGCATTGGGTTCTTCCAGCTCGTCCGTAAAATCAAGGACGCCACCTTATCCATGCTTCGCCTGCTCTTGGTCGAAGATGATCGGATCATCCTACGAACCCTCCTTCGCTTCCTCAAGGATCAGGGGTATCAGGTCGAAACTGCATCCGACGGCCAGGAAGCTCTGGATCGACTCCTTCGGGGGGGCATCGACCTCTGCTTGCTGGATATGGGGCTTCCAGGGCTCGACGGTCTGGGGGTGCTTCAGCGCTACCATGACCATCTTCCCACAGACACAGAGCGTGCCTTTCTGATTGTCGTCAGTGCTCGGGATGACATGCGCAGTACGGTGGAGGCGGTACGTCTCGGAGCTTATGACTACCTGCTGAAGCCCGTCGATCTGGATCGTCTCCTGCTCACCCTGCGCCGTGCTGCAGAGCAGCGGGACACCAGCCGTAAGCTGGCTGGTTTCATCGCCAGTGAAAACAGTTCCCAGGGAGAGATGCTCGGACGAAGCGAAGCAATCCGGGAGGTATTCAAGTCCGTGGGGGCAGTGGCTGCTACCCGGGCTACGGTGCTGATCGTCGGAGAGAGCGGTACTGGGAAGGAACTGGTTGCCCGGGCTATCCACCGGACTTCCCCCGATGCGGATAAGCCCTTCGTCGCCGTCAATTGCGGAGCCTTTGCCCGCGATCTTCTGGAGAGCGAGCTCTTCGGACACGTCAAGGGCGCTTTCACCGGCGCCGATCGAGATAAGATGGGACGTCTGGAGCTCGCTGGAAAAGGGACGCTGTTCCTCGACGAGATTGGTGAGCTCTCCCTAGAAACCCAAGTAAAGCTTCTGCGCGTACTCCAGGAGCGAACCTTCGAGCGGGTCGGTGACCCTCGGCCCCTACGCCTGGAGGCTCGCCTCCTTACGGCCACCCACCGAGACCTCCCTGCCCTGGTCGCCGCCGGAGCCTTCCGGGAAGACCTCTACTATCGCCTTCGGGTCGTTGAGATCCGCGTTCCTCCTCTCCGTGAACGCCGCGAGGACATTCCTGTGCTGGTGGCCGGCCTCCTGGCCCGGATCAATCGCTCCCTCCACACCTCTGTCCGGTACATCCGCGACGACGCTATGGACCTTCTCTGCCGCTACGATTGGCCTGGGAACGTCCGTGAGCTGGAAAACGTCCTCACCCGGGCTTGTGTCCTTGCCAAGGGCGACCTCCTTACCGCGGATGCTTTTCTGGAGTTGGCTCCCTCACCGCCTCCTGCCTCAATGCTCCCTCCTTCCTCCTCTGGTGAGCTCCTCTCGCTCCGTCAGGTCGAGCGGGAGCACATTGCGCGTGTGCTACAGGCTACCCGGTGGAACAAGCGCAAGAGCTGTAACATCCTCCAGATCACCCGGCCCACTCTTGACCGAAAAATCAGGGAATTCAACTTGGAGCGGCCTCGAAGCTCAGAGCCAGATTGACGGGACAAGAACCAACCTCTCCTGGCTCCTCGCTGGTGAGCGATGCAGGTCTGATTCGTAGTCCTGCGGACTGACCACGCAGGCGGAGCCTCGCCACGCTGGCCTCAGTCCCGTGAGGGTCGCCGGGCGGTAGCAGCTCATTTTCACACCTCGCCTCTGCTTCCCATGCGGCCGGCCCGGAGCTAGAGTTCCCTTCGATTTTGCTTGCCGGCAAGCGCAGTCTCGCCGAGGTCGAGGACCTCACTGACGAGATGTCCGTCGCTGCTCGTCGCTGGCTTCGCCTGCCCGCTCGTATCCCTGACTCCACCTTGCGCGCCGCGCTCTGTCGGTTGCCCTTCGAAACCCTACGCCCGCTGCTGCACCGACTCGCCTACCACGCCCATCGGGCCAAGTCCTTGGCCCCCGTCGGCCTGCCCTTTGGTATGGTCGCCGTCGATGGCAAGAGCACCGCCTTGTCCTGTCCAGAATATCCATACTAGCAGTAGCAGACCGATGTGGATCTCACCGTCGTCCGCACCTTCACCGTCACACTCGTCTCGTCTGCTGCCAAGCCCTGCCTCGATGCTCTGCCCATCCCGGTGGCGACCAATGAGATGGGCTACTTCCCGGAGTTCTGCGTCACCTTCACAAGGCGTATGGAAAGACGAACCTCTTCCGCCTCGTCTCGGCCGATTGAGCACTCGCACCGATCCCGACACGACGAGCGACAATGCGCGTGGCAAAGGTAGCTGGATTCGGCGCGCGTACGTGAGCGACGAGATGGCTGGCAGGCCGGGCTGGGAGCACCTGGGAAAGGTGGTGTGTCGAGGAGGACAGAGCCCCAAGAACAGATCCGCGGAGGAGGCAGCCACCGAGCCGGACGCCGGTCCGGGGAGGGGGCACCGTGTCCAAAGGCGGCCCAGGTTGGCACCCCTGGGGGCCCGGCGCCGGACGCCGGTCCTCGCCCCCGCGAGAACGAATCAAGTCTGGGTGAGGATGGGTTCTCCTGGGCGCATTTCTGGCGATTCTGGTAACCTAGGAGATCACCATGAACATGCTTCGACTTGCGCTGTGGGTAGGTATGCTTGGGTGGGGAGCGGTGGCTGGGTGCGCAGCAGGGGCCTCCACGGATGGGGAGGACGTCTTGCCCGCTCAGGGAGAAGGGGGCAGTGATGGGAGCAGCGCTGGAGCTGGTGTTGGTGGGACGACTTCTCCCGCCGGGACTGGTGGCTCGGAGGCTGGTTCAGGGGGAAGCAGCGCAGGCAGCGGTGGAAGCCCCGCAGGTTCGGGTGGCTCCGGTGGCAGCAGTGCAGGAAGCGGCGGTTCATCGGCGGGGAGCGGTGGCTCTGGCACAGGTACAGGGGGGAGTGCAGGGGCGGTCGGAGGGTGTGGCGACGGTAAGAAGGACGACAAGGAGCAGTGCGACGGAGCTGATCTGGGGGGTCAGACCTGTGGAACCGCGCTGGATCCAACCTATGCAGGAAAGCTTGGGTGTAAGGCCAACTGCCAGTTCGATTTCTCTGGCTGCGCTAAGAATCCGGTATGCGGCGATGGAGCAATCAACTTTCCTGGAGAGGAGTGTGACGACAGTGATTTTGGTGGAAAGACCTGCGCCAAGGTGCTGAATAATCTGAACGCTACGGGAGTACTGACCTGTACCAAAGCGTGCAAGATCGACTCCTCTGGTTGCAAGCAGGGGCCCTTCTGCGGCGATGGCAAGAAGGGGGACAATGAGGAGTGTGACAAAGACGACCTAGGTACAGCCACCTGTGCGTCAGTCACCGGTGATCCAAACAAGGGTGGTCTTCTCGCCTGCAAGCTTGATTGCAAGCTCGATACCTCCGGCTGCACCGACAGCCCAAAGTGCGGCGACGGAAAAGTGAACAACCCTGGCGAGCAGTGCGATGGTTCCGACTTGATGGGGGCTACCTGCAAGTCGGCACTCGGCAACGCCAACGCCAACGGTACCCTCACTTGCAAGTCAGATTGTCAGCTGGATACCTCCGGCTGTATGGTGCCTCCCTTCTGTGGCGACGGGAAGCTGAACAGCGCCGGTGAGCAGTGCGACGGAGTCGACCTCGGTGGTCAAACCTGCGCGTCGCTCTTGGGCCAGGGCTTCGAGGGGCAGCTCGTGTGCTCCCCGGATTGCACCCTCAGCACATCCAAATGCGAGAAGGTTCCCTTCTGCGGTGACGGAGTGAAAAACGGCGGAGAAACCTGCGATGGGAGCGATCTAGGCGGGAACAGCTGCGCCAGCGTGGTCGGTCCCGGGAGCGAGGGAGTTCTAGCCTGCAAGGCAAATTGCTCCTTTGACGTAGCCCAGTGCTCCATACCCCCGAGCTGCGGCAACGGAACGATCGATCCGGATAAGGGCGAGCAGTGCGACGGAAATCAGTTTGGCGGTAAGACCTGCGCGACGATCTTGGGAGACCCTAAGGCTGTAGGATCGCTGGTATGTACGGGGGCCTGTACCATCGACTCCTCTGGCTGTACCATCCCGCCTTACTGTGGCGATGGGAAGCTTAACCAACCAGGTGAGGAGTGCGACGATGGCAATACCACCAACGGGGATGGCTGCAGCAACACCTGCAAGGTGGTGTGCATGAGCGGTGAGAAGCAGTTCGGGGTCAACTGCTACATCGACTCGTGGAACCTTCCCCCCGGCGAGGAGTACAAGACCTGGGATGCCGCCGAGGCCTTCTGTGTGGCAGGAGGGGGGCATCTGGTGTCCATCTCCTCCAAGGCTGAAAATGACTTCGTCTTCCTGGAGGTGATGCCAAGTGATCTTCTGGACCCGACCAGCCCTCGCTGGATTGGGCTCAACGACAAGGCCATCGAAGGCGCCTTCGTCTGGTCCTCCGGGGAGCCGGTGACCTACACCAACTGGCGCTCCGGGGAGCCCAACAATTCCAACAACGAAGACTGTGTTGAACAACGTTGGTCCGACGGGAAATGGAACGACAACAACTGCACTAACACTCGGCTGTTTATCTGCGAGTATCCTCCACCCGTGCTTTTTCCCTGAGTTTCTATGCGCCGGCCTCTTTCGCCCGGAATATCTTCCACCGATGCAATTCATGGGGGGGCTTCCCGAAGTTCTTCTGAGATGGACGAGGAGGACTCGGAGCGACAAGGCCTCCCGGCAGTTCGGGCAACGGAGCTACGCCTGGCGGCGCTAGAGGCCACCGAAGACGCCCTGGTGTTCCCCTCCGGCGCAGCCGCGCTCTCCACTGCGCTAATGTCCCTCACTCGTGCTGGCGACCACGTGGTTCTCTTTCGGGATTGCCATCGGCGGACCCGTCAGTTTGTCATCGCGATCCTAGGTCGCTTCGGGGTTTCTCACACCATCCTCCCCCACGACGATATCCAGGCTCTGGCCGAGGTCGTCGGACCTCGCACCCGGGCTGTTGTCGTCGAATCCCTTGCAGGTCCCTTCCTCACCTGCATCGATCTCCCGGCCCTTGTTGCTGCTGCTCGGCCTATCGGTCGGCCAAGGATCCTGGTCGACGCCACCCTCGCCACCCCGTACAACGTGCGCCCATTCCTTCTCGGCGCAGATCTTGTGGTCCACGACGCCTCCGTATACCTCACCGGATACCACGACGTCGCGGCAGGCGTCGTCTGTGGACCCTCCTCGCTCCTTGGTCCCATCCGTGATCTTCGCGGACTCCTCGACCTTCACAGCGATCCTCATGCTGTCGCTCTCCTAGACCAAGGCCTTTCCACCCTCGCTCTCCGTATGGACCGACAAAATACCTCTGCCCTCTCTCTGGCTCAGTCGCTTGAAAGGCATCCGACAATCGAGCAAGTGTTCTACCCGCTCCTGCCCTCTCATCCTTCTCATAGTGTCGCGAGAAAGTTGCTCCATGGGGGTGGTGGGGTAGTGAGCTTCGTGGTGAAGGGCGGGCGGGAGGCTGCCGCCCGGGTGGTCAGTCGCTGCAAGCTCGTGCTCCCTGGCCTTGCCAGCGGTGTCGAAACCCGGATCGAACCACCAGCACTCACCTGCTATGGGAGTCTGGACGAGGAGCAGCTTACAGTGATTGGGGTGCCACCGGGGTTGGTCCGGCTGTCAGTGGGCTTGGAAGAACCCGCCGATCTCCTGGCGGATCTGCTCCATGCACTAGGCAGCTAACTTCCGAATCTTGATCAGAATAGCGGCACTGCGCTCCGAGCCTACCTCTTGCCAGACGGCGACTTCGTGGCCTTCGGCAGCTTGGAGCCTGAGTATGTAGGTACCCAAGGCGGATGCCTTGCCGATGACGCCGACCTCAAGGGTCTGGTTGAAGGCGTAGACAATGGCCTCCGGTTGAGCGCTGCCCTTGAGGGTGACGGTTCCATCCTCGTGGAAGGAGCCCACCACGGGGGGTTCAGGGGGAGGCAAGGGGTGGGTGGGGCTGGCACATCCGGCGAGGGAGAAACCGAAGGCCACCAGCAAGGCCTTGCACCAGGAACGCCTCCGGAGGAAAACCATGCCCGAGGCTTAGCATGCATCGTGCCGGGGCGAGGGACGGGGAACAAGGGGAATAGGAGGAGGAAGTGTCAACTTACTTGTCTATTGCGATAACTTGGTTGGCACATCGCGGGGGGCGTCGGCTGGTCAGCGATGGCGAATGATGGTAACGCCAGCACTCCGTCTGTTGAGAAGGTTTTGATGACCAAGATCCCTGTGCGTGCGTTGATGCCCATCCCGTTCGCCCTGCTCCTGGGGTTTTGGACAAGGGACCGAGGGGTGGCGGTGGATCCAAGAACGGCCCACCGGAGTGATGCGCTAAGTCGGGTACTGGAAGCGAGGGGGATGAAGGTGGTGGGGGTGACGTGGCTTCCCGAGGAGCGACGGCTCCCGCTGCTGTCACGGCGGGCGAGAGCGGTGGTGAAAGCAAGCGAGCAAGACGAACCTGCGGTGCTTTATCTGCTGACGACCAGGCTGTCCCCAGAGGGCGTGCTGCTGGACGTGGGGGAACCTAAGCGGCTGACTCGTTCGTCCCACGTAGAGGAGTCAAGCCCGGCGATCCAGGGAGAGACGGTGGCGACGGCGCTGGTAGCGGACGGGCTCGTACTTGGGGTACAGCTCGTCGATCTCGCTGGGGAACCGAGGCCGGAGGGGCCCACTTGGACGAGGATCGCGCGGATTCAGAATGCATTGACCAATCTCCAGGAGACGGGGCAGCTCGCCGGGTTGGGACGCCGAGGGTTCCGGCTGGTTCCTCCGGTGGCAGGATTGACGATGCGCTTTGAGCCGGGGGTGCTGGTGGTGCAAGGGGAAGGGCATGAGGCCCGGATCCCTCTGCGTCTGGCTCCTGGAGCCACCGAGGAGGAAGGAGAATGGCTCAAGCCGGAACCTCATGAGAAGGGTCAAGTCGGGAATTTGATCACCTGGGCTGTGGATCGGATGAGGAACATGCCCTGGTTCGGTGATCGGAATATGCAGCTCCTCAAAACAGTGGCTTTCCGGCTGAGCGATGCAGCCTCCCTAGCCAAGAGCAAGGTGGTGAGTGACCGGACGGACCAGGAGATCCAGCAGGACCTGGGGGCCATTGCTCAAAGCAGCACGCCCGCCGCCTTTACTGATCCGGAAACTGGCTGGCCGCCACCCAAACTGGAGGTGCTCCTCAAAAACGGCCGACAGATCCCCGGGGAGGGTGAGTGGATTCTGCTGGACAAGGACCCTTATATCCGGCTCCAGCCAGGGGCTCCGCCGGCCTTTGCCACGACTTTCCTGAGAACCGATCGGGAACGCCCCTACACCCGGGTCTACATTACTCTCTGGGATCCCCGTCAGGTAACTCTCCATCCGGTAGCCGGCTCTGTCGAGCCCGTGAATGCCATGGGCAATGCGGGAACGGGAGTGATCCCTCGGGCCCCGGAAACTTTGCGGCGGGTGGTGGCAGCATTCAATGGCGGATTTCAGGCACTTCATGGTGAGTTTGGTGTCATGGCAGAAGGCTCCCTCTATCTGCCCCCCAAGCCGTATGCAGCCACTGTGGCCGAACTTCGAGACGGAAGCACTGGCTTTGGCGTTTGGCCTGACTCGATAGATATTCCGCCGAACGTGGTGGGTTTTCGGCAGAACCTGACGCCCCTAGTGATGGATGAGAAGCCCAATCCCTATGAGCGAACTTGGTGGGGGGGGACGCCCCCGGGCTGGGAGGATCGGGAACACACCACCCGCAGCGGCCTTTGCCTGACTCGGGAAGGTTTTGTGGCCTACTTTTACGGCAATGACATCAGCTCTCAAGTGCTGGGGCTAGCGATGATCCAAGCTCGGTGCCAACTTGGCATGCATCTTGACATGAATCCGGGGCATACAGGTCTTGAGTTCTATCATGTGGCCCCGAAGGAAGAGTGGAAGCCCCTCGGTCGCCCCTTGCAGCGGGACTGGGAGGCAGAGGGCGAAGTTGGCAGTACTGGGTGGCGCTTCCGAGCGCGGCGTATGGTGCGTGGCATGGGCCTGATGAATTTCCCCAGGTACATCCAGCGCGAGGCTCGTGACTTTTTCTACCTCTCGCTTCGGCCTGTGCTTCCGGGTGCCGACCTGACCCCTGTCGTGTCTCCTCCAGAGGGGGGGGAGGGAAAGTGGCGTGTCAAGGGGCTTGCCCAGCATGGCTTCCCCTACGCGCTGGCCATCACGACCTTCCGCCCCGACCCTGCGCGCCCAGGATTGAGGCTGCGACTGCTGAAGATCGACCCAGCTACGGTGGTACCGGCCGGTGTTGGAAGTGAGGGAGAAACCGTGGTGACACTTCAGGCTGTCGGAGCACCCAAGGCAGGGGAACCTACGCTTTGGTGGCGGCCTGGGAGCTTTGTGGTGAGCAAGCAGCCTGTCGCAGGAGGAACAGCGCTCTTGGAAGGAGGTAGTAGCGGTGAGGCGGCGCTTGGCATCGATGGTGACGGCATGCTGCTCTACGTGGAGGTGGAAGCAGGCTCAGCGGATGCGGACACTCTCGATCGATTCTTGAAGAACCTCGGCTGCTCCCAGCGCATGGGGCTGCCTCGTTCGTTGGCCCCTCTTCAGGGAGGCACCACAATGCTTTCGGGGGCGCCGGGCAAGCGAGTGGGCAGACGTGAAGTACGACTTCTGCGAGGGAAGGCTCCGGGAGGACAACGGATCTTCCCCGACACCCCGGTGGTCCCTCGAAGCGTTTGGGAGCCTATCCAGAGGAAACGCATCCGCTACTTCAAACATGCGCAGAACTGAGTCCATCGACCGTTGCTGAAAAGGTGCAACTGAGGCGAAAGGACGGCGAGAAATCTTTACAAAGTCGATGCAAGGTGCTCGCCAAAGGAGGCGGCGCCGAGTAGGCTTCTTACGGAAAGACGTTCCCGGAAAAGGTGCAGGTGGATTCACCGAATGAGCTAACCCACCGCCCTGGCCCCGCGGGATGCTGAGGAGTGCCGAGACATGGCGAATGACAAGGGCGGATCGGATCTGGATGTCTTCGAGGGGCTAACCAAGAAGTCCGGGGCAAAGCCGAGTTTCCCGCCTCCCACCCCGGCCTCGCGCCCTGCAGGGCCTCCCTCCGGAATTCCTCTCCCTCCTCCAGGGCCTCCTCCCCCTCGTGAGCGCCCCAAGACCATGTTGGGTATTGCTCCCCCTCCCGGAATGCCCTCAGGCCTTCCTCCGGTCACTCCTCCTCCTAGCAAACCCTCCTCACTGCCCCTGCCTCCTGCTCGTACCCCTACCCTCAACCCAGCCGGTCCGCCGGGGTCTCCCCCCTCTCTCCGTCCCGGTTTGCCGCCGATAGCTCCTGCTCCGAGCCGCCCACCTGGGCCTCTGCCTCCTGTGTCTGCTCCCCCTGGAGGGCCCCTTCCCCCCTCCACGCCAGCTGCGAAGGGCAACAGCGTGGTCGACATGGATTGGGATGACGAGGATGAAAAGACCAGCATCTACGACAAGGAAGAAACCGCCCAGGAGCTGGAGCGGGTTTCTGGCAAGCCTCTCCCTGCTGCGGGGATGCCTGCCCCCAAGCCCAATTTGGGCACGGCTGCAGCCCTTGCTGCCGGCTCGGGAGGCGTGGCCTCCAACCCCTTGCCGGCCCCGATGCCTCTCCCTCCGCCGGCGCCCCTCCCTCCCCCCACCTCTGCCCGGGCGCCGACCCCTCCTCCGGGGATACTCCCGGCTGCGCAAGCTCAGCCGGCCTCCCCTTTCGAAAGCACCCAAGTCCTCACCAAGCAGGAGGGGGGCAAGAGCGGTATGATTCTGGGGGCCGTTGCCCTGGTAGCGGTCGCTGCAGGGGCCTTGTTGATGCTCCAACCCAAGAGCGGCAACTTGGTGGTGTCGGTAAAGAGCAAGACCGACGGTCGCACCCTTGACACTGCCAAAGTTGAACTCGATGGTAGGGTGGTTTGTGACAAGACCCCCTGCAAGGTTTCCGATATTCTCAAAGGGGCTCACATGGTCAAGGCGTTTGCACCGGGGTTCGACGCCAATGACCTACCTGTCACCATCCGTGCCGGAGAAGACTCCACCATTGTCCTTGAGCTCATGCCAACCCGTAACACCACCTCCTCCACGGTGGTGGAGGCCCCCAAGCCAAGCGGGACCGGATTTAAGGCCACGGGCCCTGCCCATATCAAGGTTGCCCTCGACGGGAAGGAGCTCGGTCCACTCCCCCAGGAAGTGAAGGACGGAACGCCTGGCCCTCACAAGGTGAAATTCTACTCTACCGACCGCTACCAGCCCGACGAGCGCGCGGTTACCTTCGTCGAGAACAAAATCGAGGATCTCGGTACCATCAAGCTCAAGGTTCTCAAGGGCAAGGCCACCCTCACGTTGGAAACCGTTGGCTCTGCGGTCACTCTGGTGTCGGGGGCCGAACGCCGCGCCATTCCCCAGTTCCCCATCTCGATCGATATTGATACTAGCAAGACTTGGACGATCGAAGCCAAGAAGATAGGCTTCGAGGATTTCAAGCTCCCTATTAGTTTCGATGATGGAGAAGCGGAGAAGACGTTCACGATCTCCCTCCTCAAGAAGGGTGAGAAGAAGCCAGAGCCTAAGCCCGTCGAAAAAACGGAGCCGGTGGCCAAGGTTGATCCCACCACCAAACCTACTGATAACCCTACAGAGAAGCCTGAGCCGCCCAAGACGGCTGACACCGGGATGGCGACACTCAACATCAACTCCGTACCCCCCTCCAATGCTATCCTCGACGGACGTCCCCTGGGCCAGACCCCCAAGCCCGGTGTCTCCGTCCCTGCTGGTACCCATACTGTCGTCTTTGTCCACCCAGAAAAGGGCCGAAAAACTCAGACTGTCTCCGTCAAAGGAGGGGAAACCAAGACCGTTGTAGTCAAATTCTGAGAGGGTTTCTAACTGTCCACATGTGCTAAGGTACTCCCGTGAGTGAGTTGAAAAAGCCCCAGAGATACCCCTCTGACCTTACGGATGAAGCATGGGCTGAAGTTCAGAAGGTTTTCCCAGAGCATCTTGGCCTTCCCGGTGGAAGCGAAGCCACATCCTCGGTTCGTGAACGCCTCAACGCCATTTTTTTACAGAAAACCGGTTGCCAATGGGAGATGCTCCCCAACGGCTTTCCTCCTTGGAAAACCGTAACTCGCTATTTTTACCCATGGAGAAACGCTAGTCTGTTCGAGCAGATCCGACGGAGCACGGTGGCGGGAGTTCGAGAGAAGGCAGGGGAAACTCCCGCGCCAACCGCGGCCATCTTCGATAGCAAGTCCGTTCCGAAAGGTTCACTCCAAGGACTGACGGGCGTCGACGGTGGGAAGAAAGTGAAGCGCCACAAGAAGGCATATCGCGACGG
>JANWXX010000390.1 GCA_025057345.1 Polyangiaceae bacterium
TCATCCGAGACAGGGCGGACAACTTCCTGGTGATCTGCTCCATCGAAAACATCGATCCAATGGGGGTCCACACGGGGGACAGCATCACCGTCGCCCCCGCCATGACCCTCACAGACCGGGAGTACCAGCGTCTCCGGGACGCCGCCCGCACCATCATGAGCGAGATTGGCGTCGAGACCGGGGGCTCCAACGTGCAGTTCGGCGTCAATCCGAAGGACGGCCGCGTCGTGGTCGTCGAGATGAACCCCCGGGTTTCTCGCTCCAGCGCCCTTGCCTCTAAGGCCACCGGCTACCCCATTGCCAAGATCGCCACCAAGCTCGCCGTGGGCTACCGCCTCGACGAGCTCAAGAATGACATTACCCTCACCAGCGCTGCCTTCGAGCCCACCATCGACTACGTGGTGGTCAAGTGGCCACGCTTCGCCTTCGAGAAGTTCCCTGGAGCCGACACGCGCCTCGGCACCCAGATGAAGAGCGTCGGTGAGGCTATGGCTATCGGGCGCACCTTCCCCGAGGCGCTTCAGAAGGCTGCCCGTAGCCTGGAGACGGGTCGCGAGGGGCTAGTTTCTCTGCTACGTTGGATCGATTACCGTCAGCTCGCCGAGCAGCAGGAGCGCCCACGCGATCTAAGTATGGAAGCTCCAGATAGCCCGGCTCCTCCACCCTTGCTCCCTCCGCCCTCCCGAGATGAGCTGATGGTAGCGCTCCGCAAGCTCACGGCGACGCCAAGCGCGGATCGGCTCTTCCATGTAGCAGATGCGATGCGCCTTGGTGCTTCGGTGGAGGATCTCCACCGTTGGACATCCATCGATCCTTGGTTCCTTCGGCAGATTCGTCGCATCCTTGATGGAGAAGAGAGAGCTCGCGAGCTGGGACAACTCCCCTTGGACGGCCAGATTGAGCTGCTCCGAGGGTTGAAGCGGCTGGGGTTCTCTGACCGCCAGCTCGCGGATCTCTCCGGGCTCTCCCTGGAAACACTGGCATCGCTCCGCAAAGAGGCCGGCCTCTCGCCCGCCTACGGTCAAGTCGATACCTGCGCCGCTGAATTCGTAGCCCACACCCCTTACCTCTACGGAACTTATGCCTCAACCCAAGAACTGGAGCCAACCACACGGCGCAAGATCGTGATCCTCGGTGGGGGCCCCAACCGCATTGGTCAGGGAATCGAGTTCGATTACTGCTGCGTGCATGCGGCTCTGGCGCTGAAATCCGAGGGGATCGAGGCGATCATGGTCAACTGCAATCCGGAGACGGTTTCCACCGACTACGACATCTCCGACCGCCTCTTCTTTGAACCGCTGACCCTGGAGGATGTGCTGGCCATCTGCGAGCGCGAGAGGCCGGAAGGGGTGATCGTCCAGTTCGGAGGGCAGACGCCGCTGAAGCTAAGCGTGCCTCTGGCCCGCGCCGGGGTAAAGATTCTCGGGACCAGCGAGGACGCCATCGACCGAGCCGAGGACCGGGAGCGCTTCGAGGCCCTCCTCACCAAGCTCGGCGTCCCCCGCCCCCGGGGCGGCATCGCCCGGAGCGTCGACGACGCCTTTCGGGTCGCCGAGGCCATCGGCTACCCGGTGCTGGTGCGCCCCAGCTACGTGCTTGGCGGCCGCGCCATGATGATCTGCAACGACCGGGAGGAGCTGGCTGCCTACATGCATATCGCCGCGGAGGCTGCCCGGGAGGCTGGGTCGCAGACCATCCTGGTCGACGAGTTCCTCCGGGACGCGGTGGAGGTCGACGTGGACTGCCTTGCCGACGGACGTCGGGTGGTCATCGGCGGCGTCATGCAGCACATTGAGGAGGCAGGGATCCACTCCGGTGATAGTGCCTGCGTACTCCCCCCGCACAGCCTCCCCATCCCCGTTCTTGAGCGGATCGAGGCGGTCACCCGGGCGCTGGCCCTAGAACTCGGGGTCCGGGGGCTGATGAACGTCCAGTTTGCTATCAAGAACGACGAGGTATACGTCCTTGAAGTCAATCCCCGAGCGTCCCGGACCGTCCCCTTCGTATCCAAGGCCACCGGGCGCCCCCTAGCCAAGCTTGCCACCCAAATCATCACCGGAAAGACCCTCGATGATCTTGGGGTCCACGACCTCCCTTGGCCTCGGCTGGTCGCTGTCAAGGAGAGCGTCTTTCCCTTCAATAAATTCCCCGGCGTCGACACCATCCTCGGCCCGGAGATGCGCTCTACCGGCGAAGTCATGGGCATCGCCTCCACCTTCGCACGTGCTTTCGGAAAGGCACTGCTAGCTAGCGGCACCCACCTCCCTTCCCGAGGCGCAGCGCTGCTGAGCGTCAAGGACGATGACAAAGCCCAAGTGGTCGAGCTAGCCCGTCGCCTCCGCAACATGGGCCTCGATATCCTTGCGACCCGCGGCACCGCCGAAACGCTCCGAAAGGCCAGGGTACCCGTCCGCTCCGTGAACAAGGTGGCGGAGGGCTCCCCCCATGTCGTCGACGAGATCCGAGCCGGAAACGTCGCCCTTGTCATCAACACCACCGTGGGCACCAAGGCCATCCGCGATAGCTACGCCATTCGTCGCCAGGCACTCCTCGCGAATGTCCCCTACTTCACCACCATGAGCGCCGCCCTCGCCGGCGTCGCCGCCCTGGAAGTCAACGAGGGAGAACCCACCGTACGCGCTCTGCAAGACTGGCACCCAGCAAGCTGACCTCCTCGCGCAAAACAAGCCAATCCTTCCTACCTTTACGGCCGCATTTCGTGGGTGTGTACTGGGTTGCGCTCCAGAGCACACCCCGGCACATCGCGACTGCAAGCAGCTCGCACACGGGGCCCCTCGTCCGGGGTGCGGCAGGTGAGGTAGGCATCGCGTGCTACCCGCACCAGCTCGGGCTCAACACCAAGGGCTTCCAGCGAAAGCGCCTGTACTCGAAGCAGATCCGCGTCACGGGGCTGGAGCAGCAACCCACGCCGGGCCACTTCCAGCGCCTCCTCGTCTTGCCCTGCGCTGCCGAGCGCCACCGCGAGCTGGGCCATCAGTCCGTCGTCCAGCGGCGTCTTGCGAGCGGCCTCCCGCAGCGGTCCTACCGCATCTTTCCAGCGCCACACCTGCGCCAACGCCTCTCCACGGATCCTCGCCAGCGCCGGGCTCCCCGGAGCCAGTGCCTCCGCCTGCTGGAGCCAGGTTTCGGTCTCCTCCACCCGACCCTGGCGCGCCGCCACCGTAGCAAGCGCCGCAAGAACCTGAGCCCGCTCGCGGGGCCCCGGCACCAGATCAAGGGCCCGGAGCAGACTCGGGCGTGCCTCGTCCAGCCGCTCCTGCACCACATGGAGCAGCGCCAGCCCGTGCTCGTAGAGGCGACGCCAGGCAGGCACGGGGGAGGTTGTCTTTCCTGCGGAGCCAGGACCGATCCACAATTCGGAGCGGGCGATATCGGTGAGAGGCTGGGTGATGCAAGGGAGCAAGGGGGTTCCGGTGATCCGGCGGCTGGCCTCCAGGAAGGCACGGCCCCGGGGGGATCGGGTGTCAGCGCAGGCAGCCTCTTGCACCTCCAGACCACGGCTCCGGTGACGCAACCGGGCCACCACCCGCAGCGGGAACGCATCGGAGCGAGTTGGAGCGGAGAAGGAGTACTCCACCGCCACCGCATCCCGGGGGGCGATGGTATGGTTGAACACAGGGGCTCGGAACAGGTGGGTTTCCCGCTGGAGCAGAGGCTTCCCGTCGGCCCCTGCCTGGAGCACGAAGAGCCGGTGCGCCGTCGGATCGTTCGCCTCCCGCTCGTGCTTGACGCCAGCCTCCGCCACCTGGCGCCCCTGGGCATCGGTCACCACCACCTCGACCCAGGTGTCCTGAGCATCAAGGACGCCGCCGGGGAAGCGATGCCCAACCCCCGTGTTGCGGATCACGACCGATAGGGTCACCACCTCCCCTGGCTCCACCGGAGCGCCCTCCGCAGGGAGGGAGCGCCGCCCGTCGCCGTGGATCACCGCTGCCACATCCAAGGTTGCAGCGCCCTCTAGCATCGACCTTGCCCTGCGAAGCTGATCTCGATCTCCACGGAGCGCCGCCAGGAAAGTATGTGCCCCAAGGAATCGGTGTGAGCGAATCTTTCCCTCCTTGGTGGCCGCATCCCCAAGGAAGGCTTCCTCCTTAGGCATGTGGCAGTCCTTGCAGGTCTTCTCATCGAGAGGGTCATCCAGTCGGGTGGCATGGCTGCCCGCGTAGGGGGAGCGCATCCAAGGGGTCGCGTCGTCCTGACCGACGAGGTGAGAAGGGTTCCCCGTCCCCGGGTGGAGGAAGGTCTTGTGGCAAGCTAGGCAGAAATCCCGGCTCTTTAGGGCAGAAGGGGTCACCCGCCGGATGTGGGCTTGCACACTCGCGGCATCCCCTTCCACCGGCACCGGGATTGGTTCGCCGGTAATCGTGTAGCTTCCGTTGCCATCGAGCTTGACCTCGGTGATCCCATGGCAAACCTGGCAGCTTACCCCAACGTGAGCCCGGGGATCCTCCGGCCTGATCTCGTGATCCATCGCCCCGTCAACCAGCAGCGCCACGTCATGGCAGGCGCCGCAGAACCGGCTCGGTACGTTGCCTACGTCCCGCCGGAGCCGCTCCACAGATACGCGGTAGATCGGATTGTTGAAGGAGGCGAGCGCGTGAGCGCTCTGGCGCCATTGGGCCAGGGTCTCTGCATGGCACTTCCCGCAGCCATCGACATCTCCCAGTTCCCGACCGGTTACCTTCCCCTCGACCCTGAG
Source organism: Polyangiaceae bacterium (assembly GCA_025057345.1). Classification (GTDB taxonomy): domain Bacteria; phylum Myxococcota_A; class Polyangia; order Polyangiales; family Polyangiaceae; genus JANWXX01. Next base: position 4,721 of record JANWXX010000390.1, read on the forward strand.
CCGCCCGGGCTCCATCGGCCCTCCAGGCTCGGGAAGCCTCGCCACCCGCTCAACCGGGGGGACCCACTTCGCG
>JANWXX010000391.1 GCA_025057345.1 Polyangiaceae bacterium
CCTCCCCCAAGAGGAGCAAAGGCCTGCAGAGGCGAGGGGCTCATCTCCCCCCAGGGGGGAAAGAGACCGAGAGGGGAAGGGCAGATATCGTCTCGTGAGTCCAGCGAAGAGTATCGGCAGGATGGGGCTATTTCATGGTAATGTCGGCGTCCTACTCCGCGCCTATACCTACCTCCGTACCTTGGGAGCCGAGGGGATCCGAGAGATGAGCGGCGCGGCGGTGCTCAACGCCAATTATCTGCTTGAACGGCTCCGTCCGGCCTATCACCTGCCCTACAATCGTCGCGTGATGCATGAGGTCGTCTTCTCTGGCTCCCGCCAGCGCGCCCGTGGTGTCCGCACCCTCGACATCGCCAAGCGCCTAATCGATTACGGCTTCCATCCGCCCACAATCTACTTCCCGCTTATCGTCGAAGAGGCGCTGATGATCGAGCCAACCGAAGCGGAAAGTAAGGAATCTCTCGATGCCTTCTGCGACGCGCTCCTTGCTATCGCCCGGGAGGTCGAGGAACAGCCGGAGACCGTGCGGTCTGCCCCGCACACAGCCCCGCTGACCCGGTTAGATGAGGCGACAGCAGCGCGCAGGCCGGTACTGCGCTGGCGCCCTGAGGCGTGACGCTGCCACACCAACTGGCCGGGATGCCATCGGCAGCAGCGCTGCAGTTTTGCCGCTATTCCGCGAAACCCGTGATGAGGGAACAGCGCGAGCGGAGGGCAAGGCGATGGATGGTATCGGGGCCGTTGAGAGGGTCCACGCGCCAGAGCCGTGGGCGCGCCGGCGGCCATTGCCCGGCGGCAAGCGGGCGCGCCTGGTGGCACATCGACATGATGCGTCTCCAACTTGCTATGATGCGGGGCCTCCATCGGGAGCTGGCTTCCGAGCATCCCGAGGGGATGCCCGCTGCTGCTGAGGCGCTCCGGGGCTGCCTCTGGCAACTCCAACAAGACCACGGCATATCCTCCGAGCGTTTGGTGATCGGTGGATTCTCCCAGGGAGCAATGCTTACCACCGAAATCGCACTCCAGGAGGACGAACCCTTTGCAGGGCTGGTGGTACTCTCCGGCACGCTGCTCTGCGAGGACCGGTGGCGTGAGGCTGCAGCTCTTCGGGCTTCTCGCCTCGCGGTGTACCAGTCCCACGGACGTCAAGATCCGATCCTGCCTTACGCGGGGGCCGAGGCGCTTCGGGATCTGCTGAGCAAAGGTGGAGCCCAGGTCACCTTTCGAGGGTTCTCAGGGCAGCATGAGATCCCATTCCCGATTCTCGAAGGGTTGGGGCTTTTCCTGCAGCAGCGATTCGGGGGAGGTTAACCTCATACACCATCCCCGCCTTGGACGCGAGGCTTGGTGAAACCTCATCATGCTGGACGGTTCCACGCATCACGGCGCAACGTTTCTGTTTTGCTGGCGCATCACGGAATACGCTCGGCACACGTTCCCCACCGGTTCGACGGGAGAGGAGCGCCTTGGCAACCTTCACGTCCGCATGGGCCTGGGCGCTGCACCGGTTGAGGCCCACCTTTCGTGCCACATTTCGGCCCCCATCTTCCACCCTGCCCTTTGTGCTCGCCGTCATGCTCACGATCCGCAAGTCCTCCAGCACCACTATGCCGTGGCTCTTGGTGAGGTGATACGAGAGGGTGTACAGAAGGTGCTCGTGCTGTCGATGAGCCTTGTGTTGGGCCGTCGCAACCTTCTCTGCCGACGCATGACCGAAGGCCGGGTTTGGCACCATCTTCCCGTCCGAATTCTTCCCGTCCGAATCGACCAGCCAAGCGATCGCGCCACGGTCTATCGCCACCCCAGGCCCATGATGCGGCGGCGATTCTTCCGACTCAACCCCACCCACGATCGACACGAACCACGGGCCCACCTTGCCCACGATCGATGCGTTCCTCGGCTTGCCCTGCAAGCAGTGCGGAAACGACTTGTCCAGCTCGACCAGAAGTTGGGTGCCTATGTTTCGAGGCACGTTCGCCAGCTAGGGCACCTCGGCCCGCAGCGCCGTCAACTCGTTGCTCTGGTCGAAGGCCGTCAGGAAGCATGGCTCCCCGTGGGGCCTGACGAGACCCATGGATCGCTGCTTCAGGGCCAGGTTCCAGAGCCACCGCAAGGTGCCTTCCCACGACCCAAGGCACTCTTTCTGTACCTTGATGGAGTAGATGCGGTAGCGAAACTCCAGTCGCCCCTGAGCGCTTCGTTCAAGGGGCTGCTCCACCCCTCCGGGAACGGAAGGGCATCCGCGGCTCATAGGTAGAAACGAGACTGAGGATGAACATCGGTCTGCAGAATCTTGCCAAATCCTTCGGAGCACGCACGCTCTTCGAGAGAGTTTCGCTTCAGCTTCATGCTGGAGCCCGGTACGGTCTGGTGGGGGCCAACGGGGCTGGGAAGACTACGTTGTTGAAGATCATCGCGGGGGATGAACCGGCTACGGAAGGATCGGTAACCATGCCGGCACAGGCCCGGGTCGGGGTGCTACGTCAGGATCGGTTTCTTGATGACAAGCAGCGGATTCTAGATGTGGTGATGCAGGGCGACCCAGTGGTCTGGTCCGCACTGGAGGAGCAGGCTAGGCTCACCGCAAGCGCAGCCCCCAACCCCCAGCGGCTCGCGGACCTAGAGAACCTGATCGCCGCCCACGACGGCTATACGCTAGAGGCTCGGACCAGCGCCATTCTCCGGGGCCTTGGCATCCCGGAGCCCTACACCGCACCCCTTGGTACGCTCTCAGGAGGGTTCAAGCTGCGGGTGCTCTTGGCGCAAGTGCTCCTTGGCGGCGTGGATGTGCTGCTGCTTGACGAACCCACCAACCACCTGGATATCCTCTCGATCCGCTGGCTGGAGACCTTCTTGGAATCGTATACCGGCTGCGCGCTGATTATCTCTCACGACCGTCGCTTCCTAGATCAGATCTCCACCCACATCCTCGATATCGATTACGGTACGGTCACCCTCTACACCGGGAACTACACCGCCTTTGAGGCGGAGAAGGCCGCAACTCGGGCCCGGAAGGAGGCGGAGATCGCCCGAGCCGAGAAGATCATCGCGGAGAAGAAGGCCTTTGTGGAACGCTTCGGAGCCAAGGCGACTAAGGCTAGGCAGGCCCAGAGCCGGCTGAAGCAGATCGAGAAGATTGAGGTGGAGGAGCTAGCACCGACGACCCGCCGAGCCCCCCGATTCATCTTCGAGCCGCTACGCCCCAGCGGCCGCGACGTGCTCGAAGTGGAAAAGATTGAAAAAAGCTTTGGGACCAAGCAAGTGCTTCGTGGGGTCTCGTTGTCGGTACGGCGAGGGGAACGGATCGCAATCATCGGAGCCAATGGCCTAGGAAAATCGACCTTCCTCAACATCGCTGTGGGTCGTATGAAGCCGGACGCTGGGCGCGTCACCTGGGGCCACGAGACTCACGTCGGATTCTTTGCTCAGAATCACCACGAGCTGCTCCCGGACCCGGAGGCGACCCCGCTGGATACCATCTGGAACCTCGTCCCCACGGAACCTACCTCCTATGTCCGCGGGCAGCTTGGCCGAGCCCTTTTCTCCGGCGACGACGTAACGAAGAAGGTTGGCTCCCTGTCTGGAGGTGAGGCTGCGCGGCTGATCTTCTGCCGTCTTATGGTGGAGCGTCCCAATGTGCTGGTGCTGGACGAGCCCACCAACCACTTGGACATCGAGTCCATTGAGGCTCTAGTCTCGGCTCTGCAAGCCTTCGAAGGGACGCTGCTCTTTGTCTCTCATAACCGATGGTTTGTCCGGGCCTTGGCCACCCGAATTCTGGAGGTTACTCCCACCGGTTTCCAAGATTTTCCGGGCACCTACGACGAATATCTTGAGCGTAGCGGCGATGACTACCTGGATGCGGATGCTGTGGTGCTCCGGGCCCGCCGCGCCGCCCGCGAGTCTACCACCCCGCAGACCACCTCCGCCATCGAGCGGGAGGAGCAGAAGCGTCGTCGCAACCGGCAGAAGCAGCTTCCTCTGCTCCGGGATGCAGTGATAGCTCAAATCGAGGCGGCAGAGGCCCGCCGCAAAGCCATTGAGGAGAGCTACTGCGAGCCAGGCTTCTTCGACCGCACCAGTGCCACAGACCTCGCTGCCCTCAAGGCCGAGGACGAGGAGCTCCAACGCCAGATCGCCTCCTGGCTGGAGGAATGGGAACAGCTCGAAGCAGAGATCGCCCAAGGGGAGACATCCTGACCAACAACGTAGCGTTCATCCCACCACCTCCACGGAGCTGCGCCCTGCGCCTTGAGGGCGGATGCGAACGTGGGCTCCCAGCCGCTCGACTAGCCCCGGGATGTGGGAGATGAGACCCACCTGGCGCCCGGTTTCCTGAAGGGCGTCTAGGGCAGAGAGGGCCACCTCTAGGGAGTCGGCGTCCAGGGTACCGAAGCCCTCGTCGATGAACAGGGTTTCGACCCGAGTATCCCGGGAGCCCAAGGAGGAGAGGGCTAGAGCTAGGGCCAGGGAGATCAGGAAAGACTCACCGCCGGACAGGCTGGTGGTAGGACGCACCTCGTCAGCCATCTCCCGGTCGATGATCTGGAGATCCAAATCCGTGCCGGGGACACGCATGAGCCGGTAGCGACGGGCCAGCTCCGCAAGGTGCTCGTTGGCCAGCTCAAGCAGCGAATCAAAGGTCAGGCTTTGGGCAAAAACACGGAATTTCTTCCCATCCGCGGATCCGATCAACCCTGCCATTGCCCCCCATAGGCTGGTTCTTCGTTCCTGTGCCGCTAGCTCTTCCTGAAGCCCTTGTACTTGGCTCCGCCGCGCGTCAT
>JANWXX010000392.1 GCA_025057345.1 Polyangiaceae bacterium
GGCCTTCCTCCCGGCATACGCGGCGGAGCAAGGCCAGGCTGGCGTGGGCGGCCAAGCGCTGGATCTGGCGCCGATCCCCGGGGAAGATCCGGTGCTCCACGATCGTCCCTCCTGGGTGTGCAGCGGCCCAATACACAAGCCCTACCGGTTTCTCCGGGGTTCCGCCGGTGGGGCCCGCAACGCCGGTGATAGCCAGAGCTAGCTCGACGTCGCACACACGACGGATGCCTTCCGCCATGGCGGCAGCTACCTCCGGGCTCACCGCTCCGTGCCCTCGCAGCACCTCCTCGTTTACCCCCAGTAGACGAGTCTTGGCGCTGTTGGCGTAGGTTACTGCATCCGCGATGAAGAAATCGCTGGCGGGAGCGCTGGTGAGCAGGTGTCCCACTAGCCCTCCGGTACAGGACTCCGCCAGGGCTAGCCTCCAGCCGCGCTCCCGGATGGCCCGCGCTACCACCTCCGGGAAGGTCTCGTCGCCTTCCCCGTAGACGGCCTCCCCCAGCCTGCTCCGCACCTCGTCGGCGATTTGGAGCGCCCGCTCCCGGGCCCGCGACTCGTCCTGGTCCTGCACCAGCACCTTGACCTCCACCTCCGGTGAGGTGGCTCGGTACCCCAGCGTTAGCCCCTTGTGGGCTGCTTCCAGCCCCTCCAGCCGTTCACCCACCACCGACTCGGGCAACCCGTAGGTTCGCAGGCGCACCTGGAAGGTATCACGGATCGCCAGGCCCCGGAGGCGAGGGGCGAGCTGCTCACTCCAGAGGCTCTCAACCTCTCGGGGAACCCCGGGTAGAAAAGCTGCCTGGCAAGTACCTAGTGTCACCAAGAATCCAGGGGCGATCCCGACTGGATTGAGGAGGGCTTCAGCCCCCTGAGGGATCTCTACCTGGCGGAGACTGTTGGGGGACAGCTCCCGGCCGACCTTCTCGTAGCGGCGGCGCATGGCCTCGAAGGCAGCCTCATGGCGGACAAGGGGAACGCTGAGGGCCGCGGCAACGGTTTGGGCGGTGAGGTCGTCGGAGGTGGGGCCAAGACCGCCGCTGCAGACGAGAACCTTGTGAGCCTCGCTCAGCCGGCGGAGTGCCGCAAGGATCCGCCCCGGGTGGTCGTCGACAGTATCGACGGAGAGAACTTGGAAGCCGAGTTCGGTCAACCGGGCGGCTAGCCAGGGGCCATTGGTGTTGAGGATCTCGCCACGTGTGAGTTCGGTGCCGATGCACAAGACCGCTGCCGCGACCATGGGCAAGCCAGCGTAACGCGGCCTGGCGAGGCAGGAGAAGCATATTCACCCGGGCTGGTCGTAGACGCAGCGGGCACCGCCTTCTTTCTGGGGGGAAACGGCTCCGCTGCTCCAGCTACGGAGCTGGGTCGCAAGTGCAGATCGGTAAGAGCCCCCTCGAAGACCATACGTTCCGTCCTGTCGCCGCACCCACTCCGCCACGTTGCCTGCGAGGTCCGTGAGCCCCTCCGGGGAGTCCCCGTCCGGGTGGGCCCCAGCGGTATCGGGGCCGCGGGCATCCCGAGCGCAGGGGCCCATCTCCAGTCCGAAAGCGGCGCGGCGGCAGACCGCCCCGGTGTCGCCCCAGGGGTAGCGGCGGGCTGTTGTGCCAGTAGCAGCGAAGATCCACTCATCTTCAGTGGGTAGACGCCCACCGGCCCAGCGGCAGAGGGTTTCTGCCTGCTCTGGAGAGAGCAAGGCTGCTCGGCCAGGCTCCATCGGGGAAGGGCCTTGGGCGCAGGCTCCCGCAGCAGCACAACGAGCCAGACGATTCTCGGTGACTTCGGTGCGATCCATCCAGAAGGGAGCTACCTCCAAGGTACGGGCTGCAATGACTCCCTGAGCTTCCCAGTCGCTTGGTCCCAGGAAAACCCGTCCCCCGGCCAAAAATACACGCCGCTCCTCGGGAACGCAGCCGATGGGTGTCCGGTGTTGGCCACGAGTGCAGCGAAAAGGTTCTCCCGTGCAATGTTGTTCTTCGTCGAGGTGCTGGCCCTCGCCACAACAGCGGGGTCCTAGAGCGACCAAACCCTCACCACAGCGCTCGACCGAGGAAGATCCCGACATGCACCCACCCACGGTGGCCACGAGGAGAACACCAACGATGAGGAACGAGAATGTTCGTATGCGCTTGCTCAATCGCCCTGACAGACTGGATTAGACAGGAGGCCGATCCCAGGAACTTCCACCTCAACGACATCACCATGGGTAAGAGGAGCAACACCTTCGGGCGTCCCGGTGACTAGCAGATCGCCAGGTTCGAGAGTGAAGATGTGGCTGATGTAAGAGACAAGATCGGCTATGGAGAAAATCATATCCCGGAAGCGCCCACGCTGGCGCTCGATGCCGTTAACACGGCACACGACCTGACCCTCCGCCAGGTCGAGGTTATCCACGACAACAGGACCTACAGGGCAGAAGGAATCGAAACCCTTGGCGCGAGCCCACTGGCCGTCGCGTTTCTGGAGATCCCGGGCCGTGACATCGTTAACGCAGGTGAAGCCGGCAAGGACAGATCGGGCCTCGTCCGGGTGAACTCGGTGACAACGGCGCCCTACCACGAGCCCAAGCTCTCCCTCGTGGTCCACGCGCTGGCTAGCCGCTGGCAGTCGGATCGGCGCGCCTGGCCCGATCATGGCCGAGGGAGGCTTGAAGAAGAGGAGCGGTTCGGCAGGGATGTCGTTGCCTAGCTCCACCGCGTGGGCCCGATAATTTCGCCCCACGCAGATGATCTTGGAGGGCTCCACCGGCGCAAGAAGCCGGGCCTCGGCCGTGTCTACCTGCTCACCCGTGGGCTGGCCGCCTGCCCAAGGGGCTGCGGAGAGAATGTCCCAGGTCGCAGCACGAGCGACGGCGTAGCGTGCTCCAGAGGAGGTCAAGAGGCGTGCCCAGGTGGCCATGGATGTCGTGAGCTAAAGGGACAGCTCTCCAGCGTCAACGTCCCCCAAGAAGGCCCGGAGATTCCTAGCCATGATGCCTTCATGCATCAGCTCGCAGGATCTCTCCTGCGTGCTCCCGTCCTCAGCGTAGCGACAGAAATGCCCAAGTCCAAAGCGGCATACCTGGGCTCCGGGAGTACATCCCAGAAGACCATCCGGGCGGCACAGAACCTGAATGGGGAGAGCCTGCCATGGACAAGAGCGACTGGATGCCTGACAGCAAGAGCAACGATAACCCCGTCAACACTCCTCGGGATGACGCTCCGTCGACGCGCCGTCGCCGGGGATTCGCCTGCATGGATGGCGCCCTCCAGCGGGCAATCTCCAGCAAGGGCGGGAAGGCCGCCCACGCGAAGGGTAAGGCCCACGAGTTTACCGCCGAGGAGGCTCGGGAGGCAGGACGCAAGGGCGGTCATAGCGTGAGCAGGAACCGGGAGCATATGGCCCGCATCGGCCGTGAGGGCGGCAAGGCGCGGGGACGCGCACAGCAAGAGAGGAAGGCCAGGGCCGCCGCGGAGTGAGGACGGGTGTCCTCAGCGCTCGACGACCACCGCTACCGCTTCGCCGCCACCGATGCAGAGGGTGGCGAGGCCCCGTTTCGCGTTGCGATGCTTCATGGCGTGGACCAGCGTGGTGAGAATCCGCGCCCCGGAAGCACCGATGGGGTGTCCTAGCGCCACTGCGCCACCGTGGACGTTGACCCGAGCCAGGTCCAATCCACACTTCTTCGCGCAGGCCAGAGTGACCACAGCGAAGGCTTCGTTGATTTCGTAGAGGTCGATGTCTTCCTTGGAGATGCCTAGGCGACGGGTAGTTTCGTCGATAGCAACTGCCGGCGCGGTGGTGAACCACTCTGGCGCTTGGGCTGCGACTCCGTGGCCGACGATACGGACCAGCGGGGTCAGGTTGTGTTGTTTCACCGCTCGCTCGCTGGCGAGTACCAGGGCGCTGGCACCGTCGTTGATCTTCGAGGCGTTGGCAGCAGTGATGGTGCCGTCTTTGGTAAAGGCAGGACGGAGCGAGCCCATCTTGGAGGGATTGCCCTTCGCCGGCTCCTCGTCCTCGCTCACTCGAATCGGATCGCCCTTCTTCTGGGGCACCTCGACTGCTGCCATCTCGTCGGCAAAGAGGCCCTCCTTCTGCGCCGCCAGTGCCCGGCGGTAGCTCTCCTTCGCAAACTCATCTTGGGCCTCCCGTGAGAACTGGAACTCGCGGGCACAAAGCTCTCCGGCGTTGCCCATGTGGAAGTCGTTGTAAGGATCCCACAGGCCGTCGAAGATCATCCCGTCTACCAGGGTATCGTTACCCATGCGATAGCCCCCCCGGGCCTTCTTCAGATAGTAGGGCACGCTAGACATGGACTCCATCCCGCCGGCCACCACCAAGTCCGCCTCCCCCAGCGCGATGGTCTTGAAGCCAAAGATCACCGCTTGCAGCCCGGAGCCGCAGACCTTGCTCACGGTGGTGCAGGGCACTTTATTTGGGATGCCAGCAAACAGACTCGCCTGCCGCGCCGGTGCCTGGCCGATCCCAGCGGAGAGGACGTTGCCCAGGAACACCTCGTTCACGGCGTCCGGGGCCACGTTCGCCCGCTCCAGCGCCGCCTTGATCGCCACGGCGCCGAGCCGGGGAGCGGGCAGCTCGGACAGCGAACCAAGGAAGGAACCAATGGGAGTGCGCGTCGCGCTGACGATGTAGACTGGCTGGATGCTCATCTCCCCGTTTTTGACCCGTTCCTCCCTTGGGTCAACCGGGTCAGTTTCGACTTGAGGCGCAGGTTTCGTCTGGGGTATTCTCCCCAGCTCCTACATGAGGGCAGCCCTCGTTTCCACGCCTTTTGCTCCT
>JANWXX010000393.1 GCA_025057345.1 Polyangiaceae bacterium
CGTTCTCGCATTGGACGCATGCCACAGGCTGGTTGATAACCTTGGGCTCCTCCGGCGAGCCGCTGAAGTAGCGGTCGATGCGGACCCAGTGCATCTCGCGCTGGCGGGCCACCTGCGCTTTGCCGACAGTGGGGATGTTGTTCTCTGCCTGACAGGCGATCACGCACGTCCCACAGCCAGTGCAGGCATTGAGATCAATCATTAGGCCCCACTTGTAGCCCTCGTATTTGCGCTCCGGCCACAGGGGAATGAGGGGCGGATGATGCACCGCCTTCTCGGTGAAGGAAGGATCCTTCCGGTAGGCGTCGAGGGTAGCCTCTTGGACGATGGGGCGAGGGGAGAGCCCATCGTCGATCATATTGTGCTCCTGGGTGACCACGAGGGCATACTCGTTGAGGGAAGCACCGACCTTGTCGAACTTGGCACCGGTGGCAAACCCCATGGCGGAGGAAGCTCGTAGGGGGCCCACGTTGAAACCGTGGTATTTGTCGTTCCCCACTTCAGGAGAGGCTACGCGACCCAGCATCCTGCGGCCCCAACCAAGGTGGAGTTGTACACTGTAAGGGTGTGTCCCTGGGACAACCCACACCGGAATCTCGATGGAACGACCGTCCACGGTCAGCTTGAGTACTTCACCTGACTTGATCCCCAGTTCACCGGCTAGCTTGGGGGAGATCCAGGCAGCGTTATCCCAGACCATCTTGGTAACAGGGTTGGCCAATTCCATCAGCCAAGCCACGTTGGCATAGCGGCCGTCCAAGATAGCCATGTCGGGCGAGAAGGTTACTTCGAAGGACTGAGCGCTCAGGGGAACTGCAGAACGCTTACCCAACGCCGCACCGACCGCATCTAGCACTACGGTTGGGGTGACTGGGGTAGCTTTGCTACCACGGAGGAAGCCGTCGTGGAGGGTACGGCGCCAGGCTTTCTCAGGGAAGACTGCAGGAGCTACCGGAATCGGCGGTGGGGGAGTATCGGGGGCTGGCACCGAGGCCGATGCAGACGCGAGAGCAGAGGTGGCTGCGCTGGCAGAAGTCGCTGCGCTTACAGAAGCACTTGGAGCGGCAGAAACAGAAGCAAGCGGAGCTGCGGAGCCTGAGGCGGCAGAGGCCACCGAAGTCGAGGCTACCGGCACCGCCGAGGCACTAGCGGAGGTGACTGCACTGACAGAGGCCGAGGCAGCCGGAGCAGCAGAAGCATCTGGAGCAACCGACCCAGAGGCGACCGGCGCAGAGGAGGGAATTTGTGCCTCCGGCTTGGCTTCCACACCGAAACCAAGCTCCAAGAAGGTAGCGCGTACAATGTCGTGGCCCTTGAGTTCTTTACTCTTTGCAGCCAGCGCAAGAACCTCAAGGGGAGAGCGTCCACCAAAGAGAGGCGCAAGGAGGGGCTGCTGGATAGCAAGGGTGCCATCGAAGGCCCGCAAGTCGCCCCAGCACTCTAGCTCATGCGCAAGGGGAAGGGCCCATCCGCCCTTGATCAGCGCCGTCTCATCCAAGTGAGAGGTAAAGTAGAAGCGATGAGTGACTTTGCTGTACGCCTCGTCAAACTTGAAGTCCCCGGGAGCTGTATAAGCGGGATTTCCACCAAGAACGAGGAGAGTGTCGACTTGGCCTTTGTTCATCTCCTCCACAAGGGTTTTGAGTTCCGATGTGGGGTCGAGAGGGACTTCTGTGGCTGGGAAAAACTCGATGGTCTTGCCATGATTGCCCAGGGCGCCGTTGAGGGCATGGGCCAGGGCATGGACGGCAGGGGGCTGCCGGGAGCCAACAACGATGGCACTGGCGCCTCGATGCTTTGCTAGATCGCTGGCAACTCCGGCGATCCATTTGGCATCCAGGGAGCCAGAGGGCTTGAGCTTGCCCGCAAGAGCACCGAGGGGAACCCCCTTTTTGCCCAGCTCCACCGCTACGGCCACGAGGAATTCTTCTGCCTGGGATGCAGGCATCTGGAGCCGGTGGTCAGCATTCATCCCGGTAACCGAGAAGGCCGGCTCAGCAACGTAGAGGCGGTTGGGTCGATCCTTTTCGCTGCGCATCTTGCGGAGCTTGGCGAACCCTTTGGCTGCTGGGATAGCCCCCGGCTCGGAGAAGAGGAAGTCGCAATCGACCGCTACGACGACGGTGGTTTTGTCGTAAGATATCTGAGCTACAAGAGGTTCTCCAAAGGCGATCTTCGCGCCTGCAACCGCGTTAGCTCTGCTGAGGGACGCATAGCGTGCCACCCTTGCCTGAGGGAAGCGCTGTTGGAAGGCTTTCACCATGCGGGCCACGGAGGGCGAGTTGGTAGGCTCTAGCAGCACCCGTAGGCCTGTGCCTCCCCGCTTCTCCAGTGCGTCCAGACGAGTCGTAAGCTCGCGTAGCGCGTCGTCCCAAGAGGAGCGGATAGCTCGGATGCCGGTTAGATGAGCAGGGAGGGGAAGCTCTTTCGAGGGTTTGCGGGGATCGATCGGGGGGCCACCGGGGCCTGTGGGGGCAGCCTCTCCGGCCTCGACACGCACCGGAGCAGGGAGCCTGTCGGGATCGTAGAGGTCTAGCGTAAGGGCTTGGAGCCAGGGGAGCGAGGCGCCCAAGCTGGCAGGATGCTCTGGGTTACCCTCGATCTTGGTGGGGCGCCCTTCATGGCACTCGACCAAGAGACCCATCGCCTCGCCATACTGAGGAACGACCGTAGCGTAGAATTGAGGGATGCCCGGAATGAGGTTCTCAGGCATCTTGTGGTAGGGGATGATCTTTTCCTCAGGTCGGCGGACACAGCCAGCCAGCCCCATGGCTGCAAAGGAGGCGGACATCAACGTGAGGAAAGTACGGCGATCGGTAGCAGGTAGCGTGCTCGCCCCATCGGCGAACTCGCGCTCGATCATCGCTTTCACCTCGGGGTTTTCCGCGAGGTGCTCAAGGCTCCGCCAGTATGTAGGGGGGCCAGCTTCGGGCTTGAAGAGCGGGACGCGCTTCATCGGTGGCAACCTGTGCAATTCTGCGGGGGGTTGACGTTGGCATTCACACGAGGATCGTTGCGCACCTCTTCGGGGGAGCGGAGAACCCAGTCCATCTGGGTCACCTTGTCTTTGGGGCGCAGGTGAGGCAGTGGATTGCGGTGGCAGTCGAGGCACCAACCCATGCTCAAGGGTTGGTCTTGGCGCATCTTGACCATCTGATCGACACGGCCGTGGCAGCTTGAGCAGCCTACCCCCGCGGCTAGGTGTGCGCTGTGGTCAAAGAAGGCGTAATCCGGCACCTTGTGGATGCGGACCCACTCGATCGGGGAGCCGTCCTCCCAGCTTTGGCGGATCGGTGCCAAGGCGGCACTCTCCTTTTTGACCTGGGAGTGGCAATTCATGCAGGCCTGGGTCGGAGGCACCATAGCAATCGCCGACTTCTCGACCCCCACATGGCAGTAACGGCAATCGATCCCAAGGTCACCAGCATGGAGCTTGTGGCTGTAGGGGACCGGCTGCTTCGGCTGGTAGCCCACGTCCGTGTGACGTGGGGAGAAGTAATACCAGATCACGAAGATCAACCCGGGCCCGCCGAGCGCTACCGCGATCGCGATGAGCGCAGGGAGCTTGTTTGTCCAGCGCGGAAAGATTTGCATGGAGGTGCTGGGGCGGCGTTTAGAGTCCTTCCGACAAGGAGACAAGACCCAGCAGAGGCTTGATCTTGCCGATTTCCCAGGAAGCCCTATCGCACGAGCAGGGGCCTGCCGTCGACAATTTCCGACGGCCCCCTCAATCGGTAAGGCTTTGCCCCTCAAGATCCTCCGCGCAACAGCCGGTTTACCTCGGCGGCATGGGCAGGGCAACTCCGCGAGATCATGGACACCGTGACCTCCCCGGAGGGCTCTTTCTTGCGAGCAATCACCCGAGCGGAGGTCACCTCTACCTTGGGTCCTTTCGCCTCAGGACTTCCAGGGGCGACGCGAAGGCGGATCGCCACTAGCATCCCTTGATGAAACTCAAAGGTGGCCTGGGATACTGGTGCACCTGGAGGGCCCTGCCAACGGAGACTAGGTTCTGGAGTCATCTCACTCGCCCAGCTCCCCGGGGAGGGGGCCTGGAAGCTGGCCCGCGTATCCGCTGCGGAGAGCCCCAGTCGCACCCCGCGGAGATGTGTGGTTGAGGTAGGGCGCAAGAACCACCAGAGGAGCGCACACAGCAAGGGGACAAGAAGTGCGAGCCAGGGGGCCCGACGGGGGGACTCTCCAGGGTGCGTATTCACAGGATGGCTCACCATCGGACAACAACGGTAGGGGGAACCACCTGCACCGAACAACCGTCGAGCGCCACCGTAACGGGGACAGGTATCGATCCGGCGCGTGCATCACCGGCGAGGGAGTGGACATCAGCGATGGGGACAACCTGCTCGGGACGAAGTTCTTCGACCAGATCAGGGGGACCTGCCACCCTTACATCGACCTCTCCGGGTATGACCGTCGAGCGTACCACTCCCACGACTTGTACTGCCAATTTCTGGAATACACGCTCGGTACGGGCGCGGCCTACGGTCACCGTGGCGAGGACGCTACGCTCCGAGAAGACGACTCGGAGCGGCGGCATCTCCAAGGGGAGCTTCCGTTTGAGGGTGCTCTCGGCGGCCAACCCCTCTACATCGAAGGGCTCGGTCCGCACAAACTGGAGCGTCTCGACGAGGGTCTGAGGCCCCCGGGCCAACACCACCGCGGGCTCGGTGGCAGGAGGCCCCTGAATAGCGAAACCCCGTACTGGTTGACCTGCAAGGGGAACCTGCACCGGAATGGGACGGGAGACGACCGCATC
>JANWXX010000394.1 GCA_025057345.1 Polyangiaceae bacterium
CGCTGCTGTCACCGGAAAGAGGTGGTAGAGGCAGGTGAACGGTCCGTCAAACCCACCCCGAGTGAACATTTCTTCGTGGACGAGCCCCCCTCCCGGTAGCCTTAGCACCGTGTGGGGTTTGGCGGGAAGCAGCCCGCAGGATTGGCGATCGATCATGGGTTCATCGTAGCGATGAACAATTTCTCGGAGAAGCGTGGCGATTTTGGTAGAAAGGTCGCCGCTATGGATGAGCACACTGCACGCTGGCGACATCGACACATGCGCTGCACCGTTTGCCTCTGGAGGGGGCTGTGGGCAGACGCCGAGGATGCGCCGAAGGTCAAGCCCAAGCCCCTGGAACCGCACGAGCAGGCGATCCAGGATGCCTACGAGGAGAAGGAAAGGGCCGCCATGCAGGTGGGGCAGCCCCACGCACCTGCTTGCCCTGAATGCGGGCACCACCTCCTTTTCGTGATGAGAAAGAAACCCGGCGGGAGACACTTAACCCTAGCCGGCCGCGCAACTTGCCCAGCGCGACGCTCTCCACCTCCACCCAAACGCCCACCTTCGCCTCCAGCAGTACCGGCGCGGGTAGCAAGATCACGTCGCCAGCCCTCAGCTCCCCGCTACCTGAAACCCGGCACATCAACGAGGCGACTCGTCCGAGATCCACTTCGACTTGGATATCCTTTGGTCCTCCAACGATCCCGTGGAGCCGCACCTCCACAGATCCCTCCGTGGCAGGCTGGAGCCACGGTCCCAGATGGGTTCCCACCCCTCGTCCGGGCCCGGGCCCGAGTCCATGGCGCTCTGCTTCCTCCATTACCACCGGGTCGGACCAGGCTAGCCCGAGGCTCATCCATGAGAGCGCGGCATATACCTCGGCCGGGGATGGGAGACGCAAATCCTCGCTGAGGATCAGCCCAATGCAGGGAGTCACCTCCACACTGTCTCCCTCCGGTCGGTGGCCTCTAGCCTCGTGCCCCAGCAGGCCATGACCGTTGAGCGGTAGCGCCAACGAGGCCCCCGGGCGTAGCTCCCAAAGGGCCGCATGCTGCCCGCACGGTGGGAGCCACCAGGCAGGAGGACAGGTAACCTCGCAATCCGCAACATCGATCCCCTCCTGTAGCTCAAAGGCATGGGAGTCTAGCCCGGCCATCGCCAAGGAGAAGACTCGTCGCTGGAACCCCCCCGCCAAGGACCAAAGCTCCTTCGGCAGTGGAGAGCCCAGCACATCATCCAGAAGATCAACACGGTAGAGCCGCCCTCCATGCTCCATGGCTGCCAGCTCCATCCCGTCCCAATTCAGCCGGGCGACCCGCATTATCCTGCCGGAGAGATGTGTTGTTGCTGCTCCCGCTCAATGCTCTCGAAGAGAGCTCGGAAGTTCCCGTACCCGAACCCCTCGTCGCCGGCCCGCTGGATGATCTCGTAAAAGAAGGGGCCTGCACGCTCATCGTCGTAGAACCCCGCCGCCTCGCGCAGGAAAATCTGGAGCATGTACTTGTTGTCAGCTCCATCGACCAAGATTTCAAGCTGCTCAAGCAGCTGGGGATCCTCCTTGAGATTAAAAATCTTCAGACGCTCCAGCCGTTCTGGCATCGCCCGATAGTAGGTTTGCGGCGTCGAGAGGAAGTCGACCCCCCGCCGTCGTAGCTCGATGATAGTAGGGATGATCTCTGGTACAGAGAAAGCGATGTGCTGGATACCGGGACCGTGATTGTCGTAGACAAACCTAGCGATCTGGCTGTTCTCGAAGAAGGGGGCCAAGGGCTCGTTGGTCGCAAATTTGATGCCGGATTCCGGCTCCCACATCACGATGCTCTTAAGCCCCGTCCCTCCAACTCGTCCAGGCGCCACGTCCTCCGTGTGAAAGGAGACATTCCAAAACTCCTCCATGCCGAGCACGGAGCGGTACCAGTCGACGACTGGTTTCATCGTTCGAGCATTGGAGGTTATGTGATCCACACGCTGGAAGCCGAAGCGATTCCCACCGCCGGCCCCCTCTTCTGCTACCTCGAAGCCTGGCGCGAAGGCCCCATAGTCGGTCCGTTCCACGAAGCGAAAGATCACATCCGATAGCGGTGTGGCAATGCCGAAGGATCGATAGCGACCCCCCTGAAGGTTTCGCTCATCTACGTCGTCTCCCAAAAACGTAGCACCACGGGAAGAAAGGACCGCTTTGGCCTGCTCGACGGACGCCACTCGGAATTGGAGCGACATCACCCCTGCTGGGTGGCGTCGCAGGTACCGTGCTGCCGAGCTCGACTGAGAGAGAGGTGCTACGATTTGTACCCTCACCTCTCCGGCTCCGAAGACGATCGATGTTTCGCCGTTCTTCTCGCAAAGGGCCCGAGATGCACGAGCGATCTCGTGGAAATCGAATGTTTTCGTGTAAAAGGTACGGCTACGCTCAAGATTCTCGACCACAAACGTATACGAGTCGTAGCCAAGCAGCCCCAAAGACTCTCGTGCCATAGGAGGGGCTTCTATCACACACTGCTCCCGGAGGGTGCGGCTCCATTTGACCGCAGGGCACGAGTCACTAGGATGACCGCCGCCTCTCCTCCTATTGACCCTCACCTGTACTCCAGAACGCTTCCATGGGAAAGCAAACGAAGTTCATTTTCGTCACCGGCGGTGTCGTGTCATCCATCGGCAAGGGGCTCGCCTCCGCCAGCATGGGCGCGTTGATGGAGGCCCGCGGTCTCCGGGTCACCTATATCAAGCTAGACCCTTACATCAACGTCGACCCCGGCACGATGTCCCCCTACCAGCACGGTGAGGTTTTTGTCACCGATGACGGTGCCGAGACCGACCTCGACCTAGGGCATTACGAGCGCTTCTCCAGCGTCCGAATGACCCGCCAGCATAACCTGACCAGCGGCCGCATCTACCAAGCGGTCATCGAGAAAGAGCGCCGTGGGGAGTACCTTGGCGCTACGGTTCAGGTCATCCCTCACGTCACCGACGAGATCAAGACGAGGGTACGCGCTGCCGCAAGCGATGCGGACATCGCCATCCTTGAGGTTGGCGGCACCGTGGGCGACATTGAGTCGCTTCCCTTCCTGGAGGCGCTTCGGCAGATGAAGCTTGAGTTGGGCGCCCAGAACGCCATTAGCGTCCACGTTACCCTGGTGCCCTACATTGCCACTGCAGGAGAGCTCAAGACCAAGCCTACGCAGCATTCAGTCAAGGAGATGCGAGAGATCGGCATCCAGCCGGATGTACTCATCTGTCGCACGCATGAGCCCCTCTCTCGGGGGATCAAAGAGAAGATCGCCCTCTTCTCCAATGTCCCGGTCGAAGGTGTCATTGCTGCAGCCGATGTGAACTGTATCTATGAGCTCCCCCTGGCCCTCCATGAGGAGCGCCTCGACAGCTTCATTACCGATCGCCTCAACATCTGGTCCCGGCGCCCCGACCTCACGATCTGGCAGGATATGGTCCGCCGTGCGACGGCCCCCACCCGGGGGACAGTCCGCATCGGCATCGTCGGTAAGTATGTTCATCTCCGCGATGCCTACAAATCGCTCCATGAAGCCCTGGTCCATGGGGGGATGGCCAATGAGGTTCGCGTCGAGCTAGAGTACGTCGACTCCGAGAAGATCGTCCCTGGCCAAGGAGCGGCAGCTCTCAGCCACCTTGACGGGATCCTGGTTGCTCCAGGCTTCGGTGAGCGCGGCACGGAGGGGAAGATCGAAACTATCCGTTACGCCCGTACTCAAGGTGTCCCCTTCTTCGGCATCTGTCTTGGCATGCAGATGGCCGTCGCCGAGTTCGCTCGCAACGTCTGCGGTCTTGCCGGTGCCAACAGTACAGAGCTCGACGCAGGTACCCCTCACCCAGTCATCGATCTGATGTTCGATCAGCGCTCTACCTCCCAGAAGGGGGGGACTATGCGTCTAGGTGCCTATCCTTGCCTTCTCAAGCCCGGCACCCGCGCGGCCGAGGCCTACGGCGCTACTGAGATCAGTGAGCGCCACCGCCATCGCTATGAGTTCTCCAACGCCTACCGCGAGCAGCTTGAACAAGCAGGTCTTGTCCTCTCTGGAACCTCCCCCGACGGTCGCCTCGTCGAAGTCATCGAGTTGCCCGATCACCCTTACTTTCTCGGCTGCCAATTCCACCCTGAGTTCAAGAGCCGTCCCATGGCTCCCCACCCCTTGTTCACCAGCTTCGTTCGTGCCGCCATAACTCGCCGTAGCCGCTGTTCCCTACCCAAGCCCCCCCCGAGTGAGGCGGTCCCTGCCCTCTCTGGCCTTGGACACAACTGACTCCTCAAACTCTAATACCGGCGACCAAGCACATCGCACCTACAACCTCAACCTTGCTTGTTGGGTTCCTGACCTGTTCATACGTCGTGTAGAACAGGATGCTTCCTGGTCGCTGTTTGATCCCAAGGTGGTACCGCGCCTTCCTGACCTGTACGGCGAGGAGTCCGACCGTGCCTACGAACTGACCTTTTACCCTATTAGCTCCGCAGCAGAGTCCAATCTGCGGTGGCGTCCTGTAGGGCTAGGCATCATGGGGCTCCAGGATGTTTTCTTCCGCCTCCGATTGGCTTTCGATGCCCCTGAAGCTCGGGCCCTCTCCCGCCGGATCGCAGAGCACATCTACTTCCACGCCCTGGATACCTCTTGCGCCGTGGCAACTGAGCGAGGTCCCCATCCCTCCTTCTCTGGGACCCGCGCCGCCCGGGGAAAACTTCAGTAGGAGTTACGCACCCAGGGCCAAGTGCCGAGGAACACTGGGGTTTGCAAGAAAGGTCCGAACCGCCTCGCGCACA
>JANWXX010000395.1 GCA_025057345.1 Polyangiaceae bacterium
TGCCTCGGGGAGCCGTTCGAGAAGTGGTCCAACGTAGGTTCCAAGTTGGTCCGAGTGCCAAACATGAACTCGGCACGTTCCTCGCTGGGATGCTACCAGGTGCGCTGCCGCATAGGGGGCGCTGGCTTGAACCAAGTCCGGCTGGATCCGGTCGAGGAGAGCTTGGACCTCCCCCCAGCGGAGCAGCGCATGGTAGGTGGGGTCATAGGGCATTGCCGGCCCCTTGATCCGCACCAACTCCCCACCGTTCCAAGAGGTGATCTCATCCCGAGGGCCTGGTGCAATTACAGTGACCTGGTGCCCCCGGATTGAGCCTTCTCGGGTGAGGTCCGACAGGTAGGAGCGTACCCCTCCACCACGTTCCGAGAAGAATTCAGCTACATCGACGAGCTTCACGCTCCCTCCTGCTGCCGCAGCTCTCCAGAGGCGTAGTGACCTAGGTAGGCGTCCCGCAAGGAGCGGGAGCGGTTGAGGAGACGAAGCACCGCAGGGAGGATTACAAGGGCAGCAAGGGTGCAGGCCAGCTCGCCGATAACCGCTACCTTGCCGAAGGACTGGAGGGCTTGGTTATCGGCGAACATTAGCGAACCGTAGCCAAGGACTGTCGTGTAGCTGCAGAGCGCTACGGGCCCCGCAGAGCGCTGCAGGGCTTGGTCCACGTCGCCGCCGAGAAGGCGGGTCCGGTCGAAGACGTTGAAGGGGTACTCGCAGCCGATGCCGAAGGTGATGGGCAGGGCGATGAAGTTGAGAAAGTTGAGTCGCACATCAAGGAATGCCAAAGCACCGGCAAGCCAAAGAACCCCGAGGGCCAGCGAACCGAGCACCAGCGCAGCTCCCAAGGGAGTTCGGGTGGCCAGAATCACCACCAAAGAAACTGAGCCAAGCGCTACCATCGTTGCCAAGGGGCCGTCTCGCTCCATGGACTGGATCATCTCTGCGAAGACTGTGGCTCGGCTCGCAGTGGTGATCGTGGTTCCTTGGTCAAGTTTGACCTGACCTGTGGTACGTGCCATCCGCAGCAAAATCCGCCCGTCCGAGAAGGAAACATCGTTGCGGTAGCGGACGTAGAATACTGCCCCCACGACGCCGTTCGACTCCTCGAAGCGACGCCGAAGCAGTGGCGGGAGATCGGCTGCACTCACCAGAGTGAGATCGTTAGGAGGTAGCAGCGCTGCTGCCTCCTGCCGCTCTTCTTCGGGCATGGTAGCCACGATTCGAGCTCCCAGTTTGCGTATCCGTGCCAGGATCTCTAGCTTGCGCCTTTGCTCCTCCGGAGCTCCTGGGAGCAAGTCGTCCACCGTCAGGATCGAATGGATCAAGGATCCTTCTGGGTCCATTGCGTCTGCCGCCAGGATGCGGCGCTTGAGGTCTTGGACCTGCTCCGGTCGATCTGTGAGGAGCAACGCTCCAGCCACATTCATCTTTCCTCCGAAGACCTCGGAGGCTCGTACGGACCAAAGACCTGCACCTCGGGTCTGTGATTGTTTCGACCCTAGTCGGGCGAAGTTGTACTCCCATGGATCCTGAAGGAATGAGGGAAGGCGGGTTGCTGCCAGCACCGCCAACATCGCTGCCCCCACTACGGCCGGGATTGTCGCCCTCTGAATTACCTGTACAAGCAGTCGACCTCCAGGAGATAGGTCGCCCTTCTCCCTGCGAGGCTCCGGGTCGCGAAGCCAGGGAGGGAGCCATCGCTGAAGCCGCTCCACCAGCACCAGCAGTGCCGGTACCAACGGCACGATGGAGAGCCACACCAGCAGCATCCCTACGAAGCCGATGGCCCCAAACTGGGAGAAGCCGCGGAAGCGTGTCACCATCAGCGACCCGTAAGCAATGCTTGCTACACTGGCACCCACCAGCTCTGCCCGAAAGGCGTTGATCACTGCTTCTACCCGCGCGGTTTCTGGGGCAAAGCCCCGTGCTAGGAAATCCCGGTACCGCGACAGCAGGACGATGGGGTAGTTGATCCCATTCCCTAGGATGATTGCCCCCAGGAAAGCCCCTACCGTGTTCACGTATCCAAAGGCCAATGATGCGAAGGCATATCCTCCTCCGACACCGCAGAAGGCTGGTAGCCCAATGATCAAAATCGACCAAGGGGAGCGGTAGAAAAAGACCACTCCCAACAGGATCATCACCAGCGACAGGGCCGTAGCCCAGGCAGCCTCTGTCATGATCGAGCGCTGCTCTGCGATGGCATTGGGGATATCGCCTGCAAGCCCCACCTCCATCGAAGGGTGGAAGGATCGGGGAGAGAGGGCTTGGATTTCCTCCTCTACCTCTCGTAGCAGCATACTGGAGGTATGGTCCCCCAAGCCGCTGCTCCGGGAGATCAACCGAAGCGCTACCATTCCTCCATCCGGAGTGGAAAAGTATCCAGATGGGAAATCTTGGAGAGCCGCCGGTTTCCGATCAAGGTTCTGGAGTCGATCCTGGAGGGAGGAGGGCGCTCCGCCAGAAGAGGCTGGGGGAGTAGAGGTTTCCAGGTCGGGGACAAGGCCGCTCCGGCGGGCGAATTCCTCCTGAAGCTCCTGCTCTGCTTGTTCCAGCTCCTCGATGGATGCATAGAGCCATCGAGTCCGTGCGAAGTAAGCCTGCACGTCGTGAGCGCCAGCCTCGATAGCGCGAATGGTTTCAGGGGGGCAGGTTTGGCGGCAGGGTTCGTCCTGGCAGTAGGCATGGCAAGCGGAGCGCTCCATCCTCCGGTGGTGGAGGGTGCTGGCGAGGGCGTCGATGAAGCGCTCGTTGGCGGAGCGTTCGGGGGATCGGGCGATGACGATCAGGGATGCACCACCCTCCACGCGACCTGCCTGGCGTTCATAGGCCCGGAAGCCTGGGCTGTCCCGGGGAAGAAGCTCACGGAGTTCCGTGCGGAGTTCTAGGCGCCGTGCGAGACTCCAGCAGGCCAGTAGGGCGGCGAGGGAGGAGAGAAGAATAAGCCAAGGGCGCCGGGCAGCCAGTTCAACCAGGGGAACGACCAGGGTACGGAGCATGAGCTAGCAGAGCCCAGGGTGAACATCGGAGTAGAGCTGAGTAGAAGCACGGGGCGGAGGTGGCCGCAGAGGTAGAGGCCGCCCATATAGGTAGTCCAGCGCTGGAAATGCCTAGCTGTATGGAGCAGGCTCAGAGCTTTAGGTCCCCGGGTCAGAGGCCAGAGCCCGGCGGAAGCCGCGTGGTCGCTCGCGGCAAGGAAAGCGTCCACCATCTTCTCTTGGATCACTTCTGGAGCGTAGCGCTGAGTAGCCATACGGGCAGCTCGCTGGCCGAGGGGCTGGCGTCGTTCCGGGTTGGCAAGGAGGGCTAGTACGGCACGACCGAAAGCAGCGTCTCCCTCTGAAGGATCCCCTCGGTCCCCCGGGTCGATCAGCAGGCCGTTGAGGCCATCGCGGATCTGGGAGGATACACCCATGCCGTCGGCGAAGGCCACCACGGAAGCTCCGCACCAGAGGGCCTCGGAGAGCACGTTGCCGAAGGTTTCGCTACGAGATGTATGGAGAAATAGGGTAGACCAGCGATGAAAGTCAGGGATCTGCTTCTGGGATACCTCTCCGGTGAAGATGACCTGGCGCGCTACACCGAGCTGTCGGGCCAGCTTCTGGTAGGCGAGAGTGTCAGGGCCATCGCCGACCAAGAACAGGACTGCATCCGTGGCGTAGGGGGCGATGTACCGGGCGAAGATACGTAGCAGCCGGTGCTGCTCCTTCTCCCGGGTCATGCGACCAGCATTGACCAGCCGGTGGCTGTCCTCAGGGAGCCCCCGGGCACGGAGCAGCGGAGCGTATGGATCGGCCCCTCGGGGGCGGCTGAAGATCTCCGGGGGGACGGTGCGTTCGATCACGAAGATAGGTACCTTGACCCCACGCTCCCGCCAGTAGCTCTCCAGAGTTTCTGACAAAACGATCAGCCCGTCGCTCTCGTTGTACAGTCGGACGAAGGTTTGCTCGACCGGCTGGCGTAGCGTGGCGTGGAGGGCAGCATGGATCGCTCGAGTTCGGGAAAGTCTCTCCGGCAGCAACACATCGTAGGCCGCCGCCAAGTGCGTGGTATTGACGCATAGCAAGGGAATACCCCGCTGCTTCCGCATCCAGACGCCGAGTTCCAGCAGCAATGAGTTGGTTTGGGCAAAGCACAAGTCGAAATCGTATCGTTTCGGGTCAAATACCTCGGGGGCCAGGGGCACCGGGAGGTGGACCCCGCGGTAGGTGTGAAGAGGCAAGCTAGGGAGCTCGATGGTTCCTGGAGGAACGTCTCCAGGGCGGCTTTCTGGATCCCGTGGGCCGATCAAAGTGGCTCGGTGGCCACCCTGGTGGAGCGATTGATACAGGGCACGAGTCTGAAATACGGCGCCGTTGGCGTAAGGAATTCTAGTAAAATCTGAGAGAATTCCGATGTGCCAGGGGCGTCCTTTCCGCCGAAGGAGCCGGTCGAAAGGTGAACCCTCCGAAGCGTGAATCCCAGAAACAACTCGGAGCCGGGTGTTGCTGGCAGGCACGCCCTCGTCCCTGGAAGTTGTCTCCCTTGTGTCTCCTTCTTGCCCTTTTTGGGTCGCCTGAAACATCGGCCTGATCATCGAGTGTTCTCCAGAGTAGGCGTGTAGGATCAAGGTTTCCTCTCCTGTGAAATTTCCGTAACTTGCGAGCGTCATCCGTGTGATTCGGTGCTTTTCTTCCAGGTGACGCCTTCGGAGATGTGTAGGAGTTACGCACCCAGGGCCAAGTGCCTGGGAACACTGGGGTTTGCAAGGAAGGTCCGGATGGCCTCACGCAC
>JANWXX010000396.1 GCA_025057345.1 Polyangiaceae bacterium
AAGCCCGCCCTTCTGTCCCACCCGGAGCTCCCCGCGACCATCGTGGAGCTCGCCCCGGTGTAACTTCTTGCCGAGCCCCCCCAGCCGACTGTGCTCCAACACCTCCAGATCGCAGTCCATGCAGCGCAATCTCCCCCTGTGCTCCTCCAGCGAACCCAACGCCCCGCACTCCGGGCAGCGATCCCCGGCCTGGAGCTTCGCCTCCGCCACCAGCGCCGCCGTCCGCCGCTCGGCCTCCGCTTCCAGCCGCAGCACTTCCGCTGGGGGGAGCACCGGCCTGTTTTCCCGTTCCTTGTTGCTCGTCATCGGGGCCTTGTACCTCGGGTGTGCCTCGGCGGGGGAAACCTCTCCCCCCCCAGCTCCCCTCTCGCTAGCGGGAAGAGGGGGAGGAGAGGAGCCGCCTGAGCAGGTTCCCTCCCCGGCCCCCCCCTTCTCTCCCGAGGAGAAGGGGCCAGGGAGCGAGGGCTACGTGGAAGCATCGAACAAGCCCTCCCCTCGGCCCGACCAGGAGGGGGCACCAGGGGGGGAGGTGACGGAGATCCTCCGCCTCAGGACCGCCCCCTTCGGCGAGCATCCCTTCGCGGCGGTCCATGCTCCACGCTCTCTCAAGCACCTCGCCGAAACCCCCATCGTGATCTTCTTCCACGGGTGGTATGGTTGCTTGAAGGTGCTCCTGGGGCCAGATCCTGCGCCGTGCCGCCATGACAAGCCAACCCGCCATGCGATGGACCTGGTCAGCCAGTTCAATGCGGCCGGGGTGGACGCGCTGCTGGTGGTGCCACAGCTCGCCTTCGACCAGGCGTCAAGCGCCCCGGGAGGGTTCTTCCAGAAGGGACGACTGGGGGCGATGCTGGCCGAGATCCTCGCGCACCCCAGGCTCACCTCCCACCTGCCCGTGGGGGCGAAGCCAGGGAGGGTGGTGCTGATCGCCCACAGCGGAGCCTACATGGCACTGGGCAAGGCGCTGGGACAGGGAGGAGTGGACGTTCACGAGGTTTGGATGATGGATGCACACTACCTGGATGTACCGGAACTCGCCCCCTGGTTCCGGTCGCACCTAGAAGAATTCCTGGCAGGACGACGCCGTATGGCATTCCTCTACACTGAGGGGGAGAAGACAGGAACAAGAACGCTTCGTTTGCTAGAGGAGCTCACTGCGGGGATGAATGAGGAGGAGCGAAGTAGAGTGCTCTGGAGGGGGGAGCACCCGGAGGTGGCCCCGGCCGAGGCCCTGTCGAGACCGCTGGTGGCGCAGCAGACGGGGGTCTCTCATGAGAAGATCCCCCGGGTGTTCCTTGTACCGATGCTGAGGACGGCCCAGCTCCCGGGGGGTCACCAGGGGCGCTGACCGAGGTAAGAGCGGGCCACCATGGCTGCGAAGCGATGGGAGGACTCCTCCACGGTGGCGTAGCACCCCCCGCGGAACCCCGGGGAGGCAAGCCCCTGCTGCTGGCGCTCACAGATAGCGCGATCCTGGGCGTTAACCCTGTCCCAGAAGGCAAAGACAGGAGTCGGATCGAAGGAAGGATCCGCAGAACTGGAGGGAGCAAACCAGATCTCGGAGGTGATGCGGGTGAGGTTGGCGGCCTCGGGCCAGAGCCGGTAGACGAGCAGGTAGTCCGGCTGGACGCTCAGCATGCACGAGGGGAAGATCAGGTAATCGTGAACGATACGAGTCGGGAAGCCCAGCAGCGGGCGACCTCCCAGGGATCCATCCACAGCAACGGTTTCGAACGGCTGGCGAATCTCCATGGTTCCCCCGAACCAGGCTCCCCGGGGAGGGAGGGTACCGGCACGGTCCGTCGGAGTGATCCGCTCCAGCTCTGGATGGACCGGGGGAAAGTGGTGGGATTCCAGGAAATTTTCCGCGAGTAGCTTCCAGTTGGCACGGGCCTGGTGCTCGACGCGTCGCCCTAGCCGGAGGCGCCGTAGTGGAAACCGCGCCAGCTCCTCCGCAAGCCCCTCGAAAGCTTCCTCCACTGTGCCCCAGGGTTCCCCCGAGCAGACAAAGACGAACCCTGCCATCTCCGCAACCGCTGCAGGTTCCAGGGACCAGACCCCAGGGTGGCCGGCCGGTGGCCCACTCGCGATGGGGGTCGAGCACAGACGACCGGTGAGGTCATAGGTCCAGCCGTGGTAGGGACAGACCAGTCGGGGAGAACGAGTCAAGCCGGGCTCTGCCAGACAGGCACCCCGGTGCTGGCAGACGTTATGGAACCCCCGGAGTTGGAGATCGACTCCCCTGACCACCAGCAATCACCAGCAATCCGACCCCAGCCACCTGGACCGCGAGGCTCTCCCCAGGAAGGGAGAGCTCTTGCTCCCGAGCGATGCAAGTCCAGCTACGGCGTAGCAGATGCGCACGCTCGTAAGCCAGGACGCCATCTTCCAGGTAGGCGCGCGCAGGCAAGGGGCGGGCGAGGCCAAGGGGGGCCAGGGTAGGGGAGAGTTCCTCCAGGGAGAACATGGAACAACCAGGACGAAAAATACCGCCTGTGCCGGAGGAATCCTCGGGAAAAATGCCGTGACCTCCCCTTGACTGGATCGACACCAACGACCAGAGTGCCTCGCACGCACGGGTCGCGAGGGTAGGCGAGTCCGGCAGCGGAGGATGATCGATGAAGCAGCTCGCTTATGTGTTCGGTGCAGGTCTTACGATTTCGATGTTTCTCTTCGCCTGCGACAGTAGCAGCAGCAGCACAGGAACATCCAAGGGGGCGGCGGGGGCAGCTGGCGGGAACACTGCAGGCTCCAGCAACACCGCAGGTACCACCTCTCAGGCGGACGGAGGTTCCGGGGGTGCTGCCGGAAACACCGCAGCGGGCGGCAACGGAACCGATCCCTTCGGCGGCGGCGGAACATCGGGCAGCGGCGGCACCGCGGGCTCCGGTGGGTCGAACGCGAGCGGCAGCGGCGGCACCGCGGGCTCCGGCGGCAGCAGCAGCGGGCAGACCTGCCAGGAGTGCCAGCAGACCGAGTGTTCCAAGGAACTCCAGGAATGCTCCAGCAATGCAGCTTGCGTAGCAGCAGCCCAGTGCCTCAACCAATGTACGGACCAAGCCTGCGCCGAGAAGTGCCTCCAGGATAACCCGGACGGGGCTGCAGACATCCAGGCGCTCGCCGGCTGTGTGCAGAACAACTGCGCCAGCGAGTGTCAGTGATCGGAAGGTCCGCCTCCCCCTGGGGCGCCTGAGCCTGGATGCTGCGCAGCATTCAGGCTCTTTTGTTTGAATCGCCGGGAAGAAAGGCCAGTCTACCCCGTACACTTCCGGGACAACTTTCCCAGCTCTGGAGGCCTGAACATGCATCAAAAATCTTCCTACTTGACCCTCCTCGGCGGCGCTCTATTGGGTGTCGCTTTGTTTAGCGGCTGTGTGACCGAGAGCGACAGCCCTAGCTCCCCCGACACCTCCGGGGTGGGAGGCGGAAACAATACCGCTGGAACTTCCCAAGCAGGGGCCGCTGGCAGCGGCGCCGGAGCAGCTGGCGAGAGCGGTTCGGCAGGAGCAGCAGGTGACGGTGGGGCAGCGGGGACTGGGGGTACCGCCGGGTCGGGCGGGACAGCTGGGGCGGGCGGCGATGGTGGTACCGCTGGGACAGCCGGGGCAGCGGGGACCGGTGGCAACGGTGAAGTCCCTGCAGCGGATCTGCGCCTGGTCCACCTTGTCCCTGACTTGAGCGCCATTGACGTTTGCTTGAAGGTGGTAGGGAGCGATACCTGGCAGGGGCCCATCTTCAAGAACGCCAATGCCGCTGATCAGTTTTACTACCCGGGGGTTTCTTCCTACCTCCAGGTAGACGCAGGTCAGTGGGAGATCCGGGCGGTAGCCGAGAACGCCCCTGATTGCACCACGGCACTGCCTGGTGTGGTCGATCAGCCCCTAGCTCTAGGTGCCGACAAATCTTACACCGTAGTCTTCCAGGGGAGCGCCGCCTTCGCTGTCAAGATCTCCGCCATCGAGGATCGGGGGGCCCCGGCTGCAGGCAAGGTTGGTTATCAGGCCATCAATGGGGTCACCGAGGTGGGTGCCGCCGACTTCGGGCTCCTAGATGAATCCAAGCCTGACGAAACAGTCTTCTACCCTGTGGCAGAGAACATCCTACCTCTCACATCAGGCAAGACGGGCGACTACGATCCCTCCGGCTTCCGGCCGGCTTGGCTCCAGACCGGTACCAACCCGCCGGTACTGCTGGGGCTTAGCCCCGCTATCGATGCCCAAGCCGGCGACGTCTATGCGGCTTTCCTCCACGGCACCAAGCCCAGCAACCCGAAGCCCGAGCTGCAACCGGCCGCGATCATCTGCCGGAACTACCTCACCATTGGAGAGAAGACCGAGGCGGGGGAGTACGCCACCGAAGGCAACATCATTTCCAAGAACTGCCTCTACGGCCCTACTGGCCAGTGAGCTAGACCCGCGAGCCCGCCGCTGGCAAGACGCCATGCATGGCCGCCAGCAACCTTGTGCTCATCATCGATTTTGGCTCGCAATACACCCAGCTCATCGCCCGTCGCATCCGCGAGAGCCGTGTGTACTGCGAGATCGTTTCCTGCTCGACACCCACCGAACAGATCCTCGCCCGCAAGCCACGGGCGCTTGTGCTCTCGGGGGGTCCGTCGAGCGTCTACGCCGAGGATGCCCCACCCTTCGATCCTGCGCTGCTCCACCAGGGGCTCCCCGTGCTGGGCATCTGCTACGGCGTCCAGCTGATGGCCCACCGAGCAGGCGGCCGCGTCGAGCGCGCCGACCGGCGAGAGTACGGCCCCGC
>JANWXX010000397.1 GCA_025057345.1 Polyangiaceae bacterium
AGCCAACGGAAACTCACGTCGCGCAGCTTACTCATTCCTCTCGCCGCGACCACACTGCCGGATGATTTTTTCTTGACGTCCGGTAGGTCCGGGGGCTAAGAGCCCCACCCTTACCGTTGCGGGAGTAACTCAGTGGTAGAGTGCCACCTTGCCAAGGTGGACGTCGAGGGTTCGAATCCCTTCTCCCGCTCCACTATCGCCCCCTCTCCGAAGAACCAAACACCTGGGGAACGTTGACGCAAGGGGAGGGGTGAGCCATCGAAGTGGGCATGCGCAAGATCCTGGTGGCCAATCGCGGTGAAATTGCCTGTCGTATCCTCCGGACCTGCAAACGCCTCGGCATCGCTACGGTCGCAGTGTATTCGGATGCGGATGCAAGTGCGCTCCACGTGCAACAGGCCGATGAGGCGGTAAGGATCGGCCCCCCGCCCGTCAAGGATAGCTACCTCCAGATCGAAACCATTGTGGAGGTGGCCAAAAAGACCGGTGCAGAGGGGGTCCATCCTGGGTACGGGTTGCTCAGCGAGCGCCGCGCCTTTGCCGAGGCAGTCGCCGCCGCCGGCCTCACTTTCATCGGGCCGCCGCCAGCCGCTCTCGATGCCTTCGGCGACAAGCTCAAGGCCCGCGCCGTCGCTCGATCCGTCGGCGTGGAGCCCCCTCCCGGCAGCGAGGGACCTATCTCCTCTGCGGACCCCGCTGCCCTGGCTGCCGAAGCTGCCCGCGTCGGTTATCCGGTGCTGCTCAAAACCGCCGGTGGTGGTGGTGGCATCGGCCTTCAGATCGTCCAAAGACCCGAGGATCTAGAGCGCGCTGCCCGCTCCAGCTCCGATCGGGGCAAGAGCGCCTTCGGCGACGACCGGGTCTATCTGGAACGCTACGTCACCACTCCCCGTCACATCGAAGTCCAGGTCTTCTGCGACAACCACGGTGGCGCTCTCGCCCTAGGTGAACGCGAGTGTAGCGTCCAGCGGCGCCATCAGAAAATCGTCGAGGAGGCCCTCTCCCCTGCCTCCTTCTTCCAGGGCCCCAACGGCGCTGCCCGCCGCCAGCGCCTCTACGAGAGCGCGTTGCGGATCGTCACTGCCGTCGGCTATCGGGGCGCCGGTACCGTCGAATTCATTGCCGATGGCGAAGGCAACCTCTGGTTCCTTGAGGTGAACGCTCGCCTCCAGGTCGAACACCCGGTCACCGAGATGGTCACCGGCCTCGATCTCGTTGAGTGGCAAATCCTCGTGGCTCAGGGCGAGAAGCTCCCGACTTCCGCTCCCACTCCCCGCGGTCACTCCATAGAGGTTCGTCTCTATGCCGAAGACCCAGCCAAAAAGTTCGCTCCCCAGCCTGGCAAGCTCCACCGACTTCGCTGGCCCGCGAGTGCCCCTGACCTTCGTATCGAAACAGGCTTTGCCGAGGGAGGTGAAATCACTCCCTACTACGATCCCCTCATCGCCAAGCTCGTCGCCTACGGTGACGACCGACCCACCGCCATCGCTCGCCTAGACCAGGCCCTCGCTTCCACGGACCTCGAGCTGATCGGCCCCCGTGGGCCTGCCTCTACCAACCTTGCCTATCTTCGCCAGGTTCTCGCAGACTCCCGCTTTGCTAGCGGCCAGTATGATACCTCCCTCGCCGAAGCCCTTGCTGCAGCCAAATTGCAGCCAAATGACCATGACCGATGACCTCTTGGCCCGCGCCCGCAAGTGGGCTGAGGATGACCCGGATCAGCATACCGCTGCTGAACTTCACGCCTTGATTGCTCGTGGTGACCTGAAAGAACTTGCAGAACGGATGGCTGGGCCCCTCGCGTTCGGTACCGCGGGGCTCCGCGGGGTGCTCGGTGCCGGCGAGAGTCGGATGAACCGGGCGGTGGTACGGAGGACAACCGCAGGGTTGGCGGTCCAACTCCTCGCGTCATGCCCGACGGTGAGGCAGCAGGGTGTGATCGTCGGCTACGACGGTCGTAGGATGAGCCGGGAATTTGCCCTGGATGTAGCTCAAGTGCTGGCGGCACGAGACATCCCAGCATTGCTGTTCCCCGCGTTGTGCCCGACCCCGCTGGTGGCTTTTGCAGTCCTTGATCAGAAAGCAGCCGCCGGTGTTGTAGTGACCGCAAGCCACAACCCGCCAGAGTACAATGGGTACAAGATTTATGCAGCCAATGGAGCCCAGATCATCCCGCCTCAGGACAGGGAGATTGCGGAAGCCATGGCCGCGGTGGGCCCTGCCAAGGAGATCCCTCTCGCGGACGAACCACAGGCACGGGCAGCAGGGCTGATCCGGGATGTGGATCCCAGCGTGATCGAACGCTATCTCGATACCACGCTGGCGCTTCAGCGGGATCGGCGAGGACGCCATCTTGTCCGGATTGTCTATACACCCCTTCACGGCACCGGCGACCGCATCGCGCGAGAACTTCTGGCTCGTGCAGGCTTCGAGCAAGTCTGGTCCGTGCCCGAACAACAAGAACCAAACGAAAATTTTCCCACGGTAGCGTTCCCCAATCCCGAGGAGAAAGGGGCCCTCGACCTGGCATTCGCCCTCGCATCCCAGAAGCAAGCAACGCTAGTCCTTGCCAACGATCCCGATGCCGACCGCCTGGCCGTCGCGGTGCCGGACGGCCAGGGAGGCTTCCGCCAGCTTACTGGGAATGAGGTGGGGGTGCTGCTCGGCGAGTACGCACTTCGCCATGCGGAAGGCGGCGACCGGCGGCTGGTGGTGACCACGGTGGTTTCGTCGCCTATGCTCAAGCAGATCGCGTCTCAGCTAAGGGTCCGCTACGGTGAAGTGCTCACCGGCTTCAAGTGGATCACCAACCTGGCGATGCGCCGCGAAGCCGAGGAGGGTGCCTCCTTCGTCTTTGGCTACGAGGAGGCTCTCGGCTATACCGTAGGTACTGCGGTGCGGGACAAGGACGGCCTCTCGGCAGCCCTGGTCTTCGCTGAGCTAACTGCTGCCGCTGCCGCAGAAGGGCGCACCGTACTGGATGAGCTGGAGCGGCTGGGTCGTACTTACGGGCTCTTCGTCAGTGCTCAACGGAACGTCACCTACAAGGGTGTGGAGGGAGCTGCCGAGATCGCCTCCCTCCTTGACCGGCTTCGTGATCAGCCCCCCTCGTCCATCCATGGGCTGGCGGTACGCTCGTGGACAGACGTACTCCGGGGGGTACGGTTCGTCGATGGGCGCGAGGAGCGGGTTGAGCTCCCGGAGAGCAATGTGCTGATCTTTGACTTGGAGGGAGGGGCCCGGGTGGTGGCCCGTCCCAGCGGTACGGAACCGAAAATCAAGTACTACTTCGACCTGCGGGAGCAGGTTCTTCCAGGAGAACCCTACAGCAAGGCCCATGCCCGCGCCGAGGCCCGCCTGGCCACGCTGATCGACGGATTTCTCCTGCTCTTCTCCTGAATTCCCAGACAAACCAAGGTACATGATGTAGGCGACCAGCGTCGGCGGTCGGTAGGGTTGCCTACCGTGTACAGGCGGGTAGAGTGGCAGAGTGATGCGAGCATGTTCTTGCACCATGCGACTTCGTTCCGCAGCCTTCGCCTCGACCCTGCTCCTCGCTTGCGGCACCTCGGAGGACGGGCCCTCCGTGCGTGAACCGGTCGGAGAGCTCTCTCTGGAGGGCAAGGTTTGTCCTGGGGCTGAGCGGGTCCATGGCATCGATGTGTCGTACTATCAGCCCAACATCGACTGGAATGCAGTCAAGAACGCTGGACAGGAGTTCGCCATCATCCGGGTGAGCGATGGGCTCGGTACCATCGACACCAAGTTCGAGTCTCACTGGGCCGGCGCCAAGGCGGCGGGGCTTATTCGGTCGGCATACCAGTTCTTCCGCCCCAGTCAGGACCCAACCGCTCAGGCCAATCTCTTGCTGTCCAAGATTGGCAACAAGATCGAGCCTGGTGATCTCCCTCCGGTCATCGATATGGAGGTGACCGGAGGGCTCTCTCCTGCCCAGGTTACCGCCGCCATGAAGGAGTGGATCTCGGTGGTCGAAGGCAAACTTGGCCGCAAGCCCATCATCTACACCGGCTACTACTTCTGGAACAACTCCATGGGGAACCCCCAAGGCTACGCTGACTATCCCCTCTGGATCGCTGCTTATCCTTACTGCTACGACTCGATCCTCAACGGCTCCTACTGCCCCAATATCCCCGATCAGTGGTCCAAGTGGACGTTCTGGCAGTACTCCGACGGGAAGAACACCCCCGACAAGGGATGTTCCAAAGAGCCTCCGATCATGCCCGGTATCGGCCAGAGCTGCGACCGCAACTTCTTCAACGGCTCGCTGGCCGACCTCAAAGCCTTCGCCAATGCCTCCGCCTCCGGGCCCCAGTTCAAGGCCACCTTTGTCGAACAGAGCTACCCCTTCGCCTCCGAAACCATCCCGTCCACGGTAGGCAAGCTCCATACGGGTTACATCGACCTGAAGAATGCAGGTACCAAGCCCTGGACACCGGGCAAGACCTTCCTGGCACCGATTCCCCGGGATACCCCATCGATCTTCGCGGCGCCGAGCTGGCCGTCCCCTGTGCGAGTTTCGACGGTCGACAAAGTGACCGCCCCCGGGGAAATCGGTCGCTTCACCTGGGATTTGCTCCCCTCCCAACCGGGGGAGTTTGCTCCCTATTTTGGTCTGGTCGAGGAAGGGGTCACCTGGTTCGCTGATCCCCCTCTCGGGGGAGGCCCTGCAGATCATGTGATCCAAGTGAAGCTTTCTGTTGCGCCGGGATCGGGGGGGGCAGGCGGTT
>JANWXX010000398.1 GCA_025057345.1 Polyangiaceae bacterium
GACCGCATCCCAGACGAGCAAGATCCCTGGAGGATCGACTTCCACGGTGAGCCCAGCAGGTACCCGGAGCCGGGAGATGTCAAAGGGGACGTAAGTATCCCGAGCTTGGCGCAGATCTAGCTGGATACTTCCCAGCTCGTCGCTCTTGAGGTCATCCAGGATAGGGCGGCTCCCCGTGAATGTGACCCGCACCGTCGAGGGAGGATCCACCATGAGCACTCGCTCCTCATCTGTCGGCAGCAGTGTCACCACGCTGAGCGAAAATGATCGCTGGGCGTTCTGTGCACCGTGCAGGTACCCATAAAACAAAAGTGCTATGAGGAGGCAGACCAGCTTGAGGAGGAGGTTCTCGGCCAGCCCCCCTCGAACCCAACGACTCACCCGGTGCAAGAACGTCACGAGTTATCCCTCGGGATCGGGACAGGAGCACCGGGGCGCTGTACCTGAGGCATCTCGGTGGTGCGAGCTAGCGTGCGGGGCGTGGTGGTGGCGACCACGCCTTGGAGGGAGGGTAGGGAGGGAGGGGGGGTCGGGACTGGAGGAGTCTTGAGGAACTCCTCCCGTCGTTCCTCTTTCTTCGCCATCTTATCTTCCTTCTTTGGGGCTCCCCTCTGAGGTTGCTTGTACCCCATCAGGTCGTACAGCACCGTCTTGAGCCGCTGCCCATCCAAGTTGGGAATCATGTTCCCTCGGTAGCAGACCGTGATCGTCCCACGCTCCTCGCTTACCACCAACACCACTGCATCAGTTTCCTCCGAGACACCCAAGGCCGCCCGGTGGCGCGAGCCGAGACTGGCATCGATGTTTCGCGCTTCAGGCATGGGGAAGAATACCCCAGCGCTAGCGATCCGCAGGGATCGGATCAGCACCGCCCCATCATGGAGCTTGTTGGCGCTCTCGGGCTGAAAGATGGTCACGAGGAGTTCGCGACTCACCACGGCGTCGAGGGGGATGCCATGACCGACTACGAATTCGTCGAGCGTTGCGTTCTGCTCGAATGCGATCAAGGCGCCGGTGCGGTGGCGGGCCAGCTCTGTTACCGCTGCGATCACCTCGTCCACCACTGCAGCCTCCCTGGCTCGTGCAAAGCCGGGCAACAGAGCTTTGTCCCCAACGCGCATCAACGCCCGGCGAATGTCATTCTGGAACACCACCATCAAGAGCAAGAACAGACCGGACACCGCCCAATCCAAGAGGTTAACTAGGGTCACGAGCCCCCCCCACTTGGCCGCTCCGTAAACCCCTGCCACAACGATCAATCCGACCGCTACTTGCTGTGCCCGCGTGCCCCGGAGCACCAAAAGTGCCCGATAGATCACCCAAGCCACAATGAGGATATCGAGGACATCGCGGACGATGTGGCCCAGCGGTCTGCGGGAGAAGAGATGCTGAATCCCCTCCAACATCTCTTACCCTCCCCTAAGGATCGCCTGCTCCACGGCGAGTGCCTGCCGCACTGCTCGCACATCGTGGACTCGGAGCACCGAGGCCCCCTGCCGCACGGCCGCAAGACAAGCTGCTATCGTCCCTCCGAGTCGCTCCGTAGGAGCCCCTCCTACGTCCCTCGCCAGGAACGACTTGCGGCTGGCCCCCACCACCACCGGCCCAAGCTTCGTCAACGTGTCCAATCTGTGAAGCAGGGCGTAGGACTGGGCCGCACTCTTGTGAAAGCCTAGGCCAGGGTCAACCCAGATACGATCCTCGGCCAGCCCCTCGGCCATAGCCTTCGACCGAGCTTGGGCTAGCTCATCGTAAACCTCCTGCACAACATCCTGATACCCCTCCTCCGGGTAGGTCGAGAAACCGCGCATAGTTCTCATGAGGCCCCGGCTATGCATCACCAAAAGCCAACCGTTGAAGTCGCGAGCAACCCGCGCTAGCCCCGGATCGGCCAAGCATGAAACGTCGTTGACCACCAAGGCTCCAGCCTCGCAGGACTCCCGAGCTACCAGGGGCGAGGTCGTGTCAATGGAAACCAGTGCCCCCCGCGAGCAGGCCACCCGCACCGGCTCCAGGACACGAGTGAGCTGTTCCTCCGCTGCTACCGGCTCGGCCCCAGGTCGGGTCGATTCGCCTCCAATATCAATCAAATCGGCCCCTTCTTCCAGGAGCTGGTCGATTCGGCGCTCCCAGGCCCCTCCCAGGTAGACCCCTCCGTCGCTGAACGAATCCGGCGTAACGTTGAGAATCCCCATCAGCAGAGGCCTTCTCTCGGCTAGCAACCGCAACAATACGCCCCGGGGATCGTTCACACTCCAGCGCTACCAGGCAATGACCATACCAGCAAGCCCGGCCGATCCATTTTCCCAAACACCTGGCCAAATGAGCTCTTGCCACCGGCATCGCTCCGCGACTAGCTAGGCTGGCGCTTCCCCATGCTACGCACACGAGTCCGAGCCAGTGTCACCGCAGGGGTCGCGCTGAGCGCGGTCTTTGCGCTCCTGTTCACGGGGGTGGGGGCAATCGACATACTTGTGCCAAGCTGGGGACCGGTACTGGGGCATCCGACCCCGATCGCGCTCCGGGTGCCGTACAGTACCCGCATTCTTCGGGACCACGCTTCCACCGAGAGCAGCCTCTCCCATGGACAGCTTCGGGTGTTGATTCCCCCCCAAACCCTCTTGCTCGAAGGGAACGGGGACCACGCTGTCGCCTTCGCTTACGAGTCCCTGCGCAGGCCCACGCGTCTCACCAGGCTAGGCGCCTATGCTGCCATCCACTTCGCCCTGGGCCTGATGCTCACGGCCTATCTACGCACCTTTGGCCATAGCAGAACGCGGCTGTTGCGTACCCAAGTGGGCCTCTTTGGAGTGATGCTCCTGACCATGGCGGTCGCCAAGGGGATGTTGCTGTTCACCGGGTTGCCCGAATTCTGGATGCCGGAGGCCGCTGCGCCCCTCTGGATCGCCCTCTCCTTCGACCGGCGTACTG
Source organism: Polyangiaceae bacterium (assembly GCA_025057345.1). Lineage (GTDB taxonomy): Bacteria > Myxococcota_A > Polyangia > Polyangiales > Polyangiaceae > JANWXX01. The sequence continues at coordinate 2,932 of JANWXX010000398.1, forward strand.
CCCTTTTGGTCAATATCGTGCTCGCCGTGTTGATAGCGTCCTTGCTCCGCTACGACGTGCTGCTGCTTTTCGTGCTCTTGACTCGGGGCATGACCGCCACGGTCTTGTTCTTCAGTGTCAAACGACCGAGGCAAATGCTCAGCGCAGGTGTGCTGGCTGGCATTACCTCCGCGGCAGTCTACGGAGCCGTGAGGATCGTCTACGACGGAACCTTTCCCGTGCTTGCAGATCTTTCCAAAGGGCTCGGCTCCGACCTGATCGCCTGCGCCGGGGGAGGAGCTGCCGCAGGGCTCCTTGCTAACTTGCTCCACGAACCTGTGGAACGGCTGCTGGGGCACGTCTCCCGAAACCAGCTCTTGACCCTCTCGGACCTTGATCACCCGCTACTGATGAAGATGGCCCGGGAAGCGCCAGGATCCTGGGAGCACGCCCGCGCTATGGCCAACCTTGCTGAGGCCGCTGCTAGCGCCATCGGTGCAGACGCGCTTCTGACACGGGTTGGCGCCTACTACCACGACTTGGGGAAGACTCTCCACCCCAAGTTCTTTGTCGAGAACCTAGCCCCCGGCGAGAAAACCCCCCATGCGGACCTCCCCCCAGAGAAAAGTGCAGAGGTTATCCTGACCCATGTGGTCGAAGGGACGAAGATCCTACGACAGGGGGGGATCCCAGAGTCCGTGGTCGAGTTTGCCTACACGCACCACGGCACTCAGGTAGTCGAGTTCTTCTGGCACAAGTGCCAAGAGCAAGGCAACCCGAAGGGATTGACCGAGGAACACTTCCGCTACCCAGGGATGCGACCCCAAACCAAGGAAACTGCAATCTTGATGCTAGTTGACTCCATCGAAGCTGCCAGCCGTACCATCGACCCGCCGGAGCGAGAGAAATTCGAGGCGATGATCCAGCGGATCGTCTTTACCAAGCTTCGGGACGGACAGCTCGACGAGAGCGGACTGTCTCTGGAGGATCTCCGCATCCTCACCGAGAGGATGACCAGCGCGCTGGTCAACGCACACCACTCTCGTATCAAGTACCCCTGGCAGAAGCAGCCCGACCTGCCCCCTTCTCGCCCTACCCCCCTCCTACCGCCGGCCACGACGTCGGAGCCCGAGCCCGGGAAGTAACCCTGTGTGCATCATCGTTGCAGCCTTCCACCTCCATGGGGATTTTACCTTGCTCATCGCTGCCAACCGGGACGAGTTCCTAGGACGTCCTACCCTCCCGCCCGGGGAGATCCGCCCCGGCATCCTCGCCGGGATTGACCTGGAGAAAGGCGGAACTTGGATGGGCGCCACTCGCAGCGGTCTTTTTGTCGGGCTCACCAACCAGCGCACGGATCGGTTGCTCCCACCGGCGCCGCGCTCCCGAGGAGAGATCGTCCTCGCCGCCTTGGAAGCCGGCACCCTCGACGGCGCTCTGCAGGTGATCCAGAGCCTCGACCCTGCGTGCTACAACCCCTTCAATCTGCTCCTGGGGGATGCAGAGCGCTTGTTCGTGGCCTACTCTTGGAAGGCTCCGCGGATCGATCCTACCGAGCTTCCTCCGGGCCTCCATGTACTGACGAATGACCGCCTGGGCTCGCCCCTCCACCCCAAGGCGCTCCGAGCCAAAGAGCTGATCGCGCCCTTGATACGACTTTCTTGGGAGGAGCTGCTCCCTGCGCTCGGCTCAGCCCTGGCGGATCATCGCCTCCCGCCCTCTCCTCTGGATCATCCCCTGTGCGACGAGGAGCTACGCCCTGTTGCCCTAGCGCTCCAGGCGCTCTGCGTCCATACGGACCGGGGCTATGGTACTCGCTCCTCCGCGGT
>JANWXX010000399.1 GCA_025057345.1 Polyangiaceae bacterium
GCTGGGTGTAGTCCTCCGGCGCGCCGCGAGCGAGTACCTCGTCTGTCACCTCGTCGGAGCGGGGGGGGGGGCGGCCTATGCCGAGGCGAACCCGGAGAAAATCGGGAGTACCGAGCCGGTCGATGAGACTTCGGAGGCCGTTGTGGCCTGCATGTCCTCCTCCTTGTTTGACTCGGATGGTTCCGAAGGGGAGGTCAAGCTCATCGTGGAGCACCAGCACGGCGGGGGCAGGTACCTTGAAGAAGGCGGCTGCCGGCTGGATGCTTTGTCCCGAGAGGTTCATGAAGGTCTGGGGCTTGAGCAGCACCAGTTCTTCCTGGCCAAAGCGTGCCCGTGCGATCTGAGCGGAGAATGTCTCCCGGAAAGGTTCGGCGCCGAGGCGAGCCGCGAGTGCGTCCAGGGCGAGGAAGCCGAAGTTGTGTCGGGTGTCAGCATAGCGGGGGCCCGGGTTGCCCAGGCCAGCGACTAGGAACATGACAAGGGCCCCCAGACAAGCTAGCTCACTTCTTCTTGGCGGCTGGAGCAGCAGGGGCTTTGGCAGGGGGGGCTGCCTTCTTGTCATCTTTCTTGGCAGCAGGGGTGGCCGGAGCTGCGGCAGCCTCTCCCTCAGCAGCCTTCTCCTTTTCGGGCGCGATGATGGCTGCGATGGTTTGCTCTGGCGGCAGGCGTACCGATACGCCCTCTGGGAGCTTAAGGTGGGAGGTTTTGACCACTTCGTTGACGTTCAAGTGGGTGATGTCGTGGTCGATCTTGACTGGGATCTTCTCTGGGAGGCAACGGATTGGTAGGGTACGATGGATAACCCGAAGGGTGCCCCCTGCGGTGATGCCGGCAGCTTTGCCATGGGTGGAGAAGGGAACCTCCACGTCAACCTCGCGGTCGAGGGCGATCTGAAGGAAGTCGACGTGGGTAAGCTCGCGGGTTACTGGGTGGTAAGAGTAATCTTGAACCAACACGGTGAGTGTCGGCTGCCCCTCAATCTCCAGCTCGATCACCGAATTTTTACCGTGGGGGCTCTTGAGGGTTGACAGCAAGGCTTTGGGCGAGATGGCCAACGCTACGCTCGGCAGGGCCTTGCCATAAGCGACTGCGGGGATCTTGCCTTCACGACGCAGGCGAGCTGCCGGACCTTTACCGGTTGCGTTGCGGAGAGATGCTTGAATTTTGGTGATTTCCATGAGGAGGTCTCCGGGGTGTCGCCCTCTGCGCGGCGATAGGAGGGCGTGCGCTTTAGCAGAGACGCCGCCCCTTGGGAAGGGATCACGAAAAAAGAGAGCTTACGGAGTCATTGTGATGGATACGGCGGATCGCCTCAGCCAACAGGGGGGCAACGCTTAGTTGGCGAATCTTAGGGCAGGCGCGGGCCGCCGGGGACAGAGGGATGGTATTGGTGACTACTAGCTCGGCGATGGGTGACTCAGCGATACGCTCTACTGCAGGGCCCGAGAGTACTGGGTGCGCTGCGCATACCACCACGCTGGTGGCTCCCTTGTCTACGAGGGCGCAGGCTGCATTGCAAATGGTGCCTGCGGTATCCACCAAATCGTCAACAATCACGCAGTCTTTACCGTCCACCTCTCCGATCAGGTGCATTACCTCGCTGACATTGGCCCGCTCTCGCCGCTTGTCGATGATCGCTAGCCCTGCGTTGAGTCGCTTGGAATAAGCGCGCGCTCGCTCCACACCTCCTGCATCTGGCGACACGAAGACCGCGTTATGGTCGTACTTACGCCGAAGATACTCGTTGAGAATCACCGGCATCGCATAGAGGTTATCGAAGGGGATGTTGAAGAAACCCTGGATTTGCCCTGCGTGAAGGTCGATGGAAACCACTCGGGAGATCCCTGCGGTAGTCATCAAATCGGCGCATAGCTTGGCGCTGATTGGTGTTCGTGGGGCTACCTTCCGATCTTGCCGAGCGTAACCGTAGTAGGGTACCACCGCGGTGATGGACCCTGCCGAGGCCCTCTTGAGCGCGTCCGCCATGATGAGCAACTCCATAAGAGACTCATTCACCGGCTTGGAGGTCGGTTGGATGATATAAGTGTCCACGCCTCGCACGTTCTCGTGGATCTCACAGAACGTCTCTCCGTCGGCAAAGCGGGAGATCCGAAGCTCGCCCAAGCGCATGCCCAGGTGCTTGGCGATCTCGTCAGCAAGCTCAGGATTGGCTGTACCGGAGAAGACGCACACGCGGTGAAACGACGACATCTCTCACCTCTTCCAGGCGAACGCGACGCGCGCAGGTAGCAGCCTCCCCTGGGGTTGTCAACGGTACCCCGGAAGCTCTTGTACCGCTGAAATTTTCCTGATTCTCCGCCGTTTAGAAAATTGCTCGTCGAAGGCATTGCAAGGTGCTGCAGGAGAAGCAAGCTGAGGGAACCATGTCGAAGCCTGGTATTGCTGCTGTCCTCTCCTTCCTCATCCCCGGCGTTGGCCAGATCTACAACGGCACCTTTCTCCGGGGTATCTTCTGGCTCATCATTACCCCCGGCTTTTGGGTGGGGTCGGGGGGGTTCCTGGGGTGGGTCTGTCATCTGCTGAGCGCCTACACCGCCTACCGCTTTGCCGAAGGTACCCTGAGCCGTAAGCTCCCGGTGTGAGCAACGTGTTCGCCGGGTGGCATCCAAAGAGCGATGCCCCAGGCCTTTCAGCCCTCTTCGCGGGGTTCCTCCATCCCGCTGGCCCCCCGCCTCGATGCGGACCCCCGGCTCCGTATCCTTACCCCTGGTGCCCCAGGCCATCGTGGTTCTTTTGTTCTCTATTGGCCCCAAATGGCTCGCCGGGCCGATGGGAATGCTGCCTTCGAGCTAGCCGTGGCCGAAGCCAATTCCCGTCGGCTTCCGCTGGCGGTCTATGAAGCGCTTCGAGTCGATTACCCCTATGCTTCGGATCGCATCCATGCCTTCGTCCTCGAAGGGGCCGCTAGGGAGGCTCTCCGTTACCGTCGACGGGGCGCTTCATATGCTTTTTTCTTGCCTCGTGATCGGGAAGAGTCCCGAGGTGTGCTTCTGGCACTGGCTCGCCAAGCTGCCTTGCTTATCACAGATGACTTCCCGACATTCGTTGTTCCAGGGCACTTGGCTGCTTTGGCTCGCCGCGCTCCCTGTCCGGTCTGGGCCTTCGATGACAACACGGTGATTCCACTTTCGCTTCTAGCACCGGAGCAATATGCGGCATGCACCCTGCGCCCTCGGGTCGACCGGCTCCTGGACCTGTGGCTCCGGCCCCTCGTGGAGGGGTTCTGCGAGGCAGGGCCTGCCTCCGTGGATTGGCCCTTCCCACCCCTTCCGGTGGAGATACTGGATCGTTCGGCAATTCGGGCGCTTTTGCCCTCGCTCCCTCTTGATCACAGCGTACCACCGGTGGAGCTTCAGGGGGGGAGCGAGGAGGCGCGGCGCCGCCTCGCGGAATTTCTCCAGCGAGGGTTGGCAAGCTATCCAGAGCGCAACCACCCGGACGATGCGGTGACTACTGGACTCTCTCCCTACCTCCACTTTGGCATGATCGGCGTCCGGGAGGTGGCCCTCGCGGTCCGGGAGGCACAGGCCCCGGCGCCAGCTCGTGACGCCCTGCTGGAGCAGCTCCTGGTGCGGCGCACCCTGGCCTTCAACCTGGCCCGGGAGAATCCATGGCACACTACCTTCGATGCTCTTCCCGGGTGGGCCCGGGATACGCTCCGTGAGCACCAGGGTGATCCTCGCCCGAAGCTGTACTCACGGCAGCAGCTGGAGGAGGCGGCCACGGACGATCCGGTGTGGAACGCCGCCCAGCGAGAGCTGCGAGCCACAGGGGTCATCCACAATTATTTGCGGATGCTCTGGGGGAAAGGGGTGATCGCGTGGAAGGCCAGACCTGAGGAGGCTTTTGAGGATCTGGTGTTCCTCAACGATCGCTGGGCCCTCGATGGCCGGGACCCGAACTCCTACGCGAATATCCTGTGGTGCTTCGGCAAGCATGACCGTCCCTGGGGGCCGAGACGACCAATCTTCGGTACGGTGCGATACATGAGCACTGCGGTAGCGCGGAAGAAGCTGCGGATGGAGCGCTACCTGGCGCGTTGGAGCTGAGCACAGGCAAGGGGCGCAGGTGAGGGTGACGGGCGCAGTGGTGTCCGGTAGAGGACGACGGAGGCTGGTGCATCGTTCATGCACCAATGCATCAGTACGGATCCATCGCAGCGCCCGGGGCGTTCCTCCGGGGGGCAGGAGGCCTAGGCTAGGGGGAAGCGCAGTCGGAGCAGTCGCCCCAGCGACCCCGGTGTCGATCCGGAAAGGCCCTTTCGGGTCATGCCCCTGGGTGTCAATCCGGACAAGGCGCTCTGGGGGGAGGTCCAGCACACGGGGGGAGGCCCTGCCACCCTCGCCACCACCAGGGCAGGGTCCAGGGAGGTCCAGCACACGGGGGGAGGCCCGCAAGCGCGCCGTCCGCCATCGCGGCAAAATGGGGAGGTCCAGCACACGGGGGGAGGCCGCGGGAAGGATCGACCCAGGGGAGGGGAACGGGCCAGTCCTAGGGCCAAGAGCACCGACCACCAGCAAGGGAGTTGGGAATCGTTGTTCTAGGCCAAGTGGAGTGGTACCTTTCTGACGACATGGTCCAGCCAGCCCCTCAGGCCAGCGAGCCAGGTACGCTGGCGGCAGGTATCCCCCGATCTGGGGAGGTGATTGCTCACAAATATCAGATTGAGCGCGTCCTGGGGATTGGCGGGATGGGGGTGGTGTTGTCAG
>JANWXX010000039.1 GCA_025057345.1 Polyangiaceae bacterium
TCGCTGGGAGCCTCCGGGTCGAGCTTACGCTTGAGATCCAAAAGATCGACGCCAGAGATGTCAGCAAACGGAAGGCGCCCAGTCACCATCTCGTAGAGCACGGAGCCCAAAGCATAAAGGTCCGCGCGACCATCGATGGGAGAACCATCGATCTGTTCCGGAGCCATATACTCCGGGGTGCCAAAGAAGGCCAGGCTGGGGGTAGCACCCTCCCCTCTCCCGGTACCGTCCCCCGGAGCGCACACCACGCCGAAATCGAGAACCTTCACCCCGCCATCGTGGGTGAGAAAGAGGTTGTCCGGCTTGATATCCCGGTGCACAAGGCCCACCTCGTGAGCAGCCTCCAATGCTAGGGCAGTTTCCCGAGCGATCCGCAGTGCATCCGCCAGAGCAATGGCCTTTTCACGCTCCAGCAGACGCTCCAGAGTTTCGCCTTCGAGGTACTCCATAGCGAAGAACAAACGACCGTCCGAAGCAACGCCGAAGTCGTAAAGCTTAACTGCATTGCGGTGAGAGATCTTCGATAGCGCCCAGGCTTCGCGGCGGAAACGGGCCGCATCGATAGGGCGGGCTGCACGTTCAGGAGTGAGGACTTTGAGGGCAACCTTCCGACCGAGATCAATATGCACCCCCTCCAACACAACGCCCCCCGCTCCTTCCCCGATCTTACGGACCACCCGATAGCGGGTACCCGGAAGCAGCCCCTCGGCGATCTCCTTCTGAATCTGCTCCTCAGAGGCGTTGGGAGCCGCAATCTTGCGAGCACGATCCTCCGGCCCAAGGGTGAGGCGAGCTTGAGCCAGAAGCTTGTGGAACTCGGAACGGGAGCGCTTGGGCTCAGAAGGGTAGAGCCCTGCCAGCAGCGCCGAAATACGAGCGCGGACGCCCCGTTCGCCCCCTGGCAGCGAAGGGGCCATCGACAGCAGGCGCGCCAGCTCGCTTTGGGCCTCCCGAGCGGATAGGCGAGTTCCCTTGTCGTGAGCAGTCATTCTAGCAAGGATCGAGTCCAGCTCCGCAGGAGCCCCAACGCTAGGGGCAACTGGGGGCATTGGGCGGCGGTTCTGGGCAACAGCGGCCATGTGCTCGCTGGCGTCCCCCTGAAGAAAACGGCGCCCGGAACAGAGCTCCCAGAGTATTACCCCAAGGGCATAAACATCGACCAGAGCATCGCCGGGAATCCCATTAGCAACCTCCGGCGCCACATACCCAGGCTTGGCGTAGACGACTCCAGCCACAGTACGACTGCGGCGGTTGGCGCCGCGGGCCGTACCGAAGTCAATCAGCTTAGTTTCCCCAGCAAAGCCTACCATCACGTTCTGCGGACTAAGATCCCGGTGGGCAATGGCCAACGGGCGGCCACTGGAGTCATGGCGCTCGTGAACATGCGCCAAGGATTCCGCCACCGAGGCGCACACCGCCACCGCCTCCGCCCAACCGATCTTGTAACCGAGCTGGATCGCCCTGGCCCGCACCTCCGCCAAACTCCGTCCCTCCACGTACTCCACCGCCACATATGGCTGCCCTCCCTCATCCATGGATGCCTCAATGATTTGCGCCACCCCCGGGTGCTGAAGCTGGGCCTGCACCCGCGCCTCATCTAGGAACCGCGCCATGAACGACGCATCCCTCGCATGCTCGCGCCGGATCAGCTTCACCACCACCGGCCGCTCTGCCCCCTCAATATCCCCAGTAGCCGCCAGGAACACCTCTCCCATGCCACCCCGGGCGATCAACTTCAACAATAGGAAACGCCCAAGCCGCTGGGGCAGTGCAACATCGATGTCCACCGAGGAGAAGGTCAGGTTCGGAGAGGCTGGGGCTACGGTCGCCATGACCCACGGCTACAATGTAAGATAAAGTAAGTACAAATTTTCGTACGGATTTTTCCCTGTCTTGCCCGGTAGGTGAGGGTAGGCTAGCTTCCCTGCACTCGTGCGCGGTGTTGGGTGGCGATCTGTGGTGGTGCTAGCGTCGTGGGTGTGGGCCCTGACGCTGATGCTACTTATCCCCCAACCAGCCCGAGCCGGGGAGGGACTTGAAGACCGTGGGCGGTTCCGGGGGGCTTTTACTTCCCTGTCCCTGACGGTGTTGGCCACCTTGGAGCTGACCCAGAGCCAGGAAGAACCCCCAGTGAGCCTCCCCCCCTCAGAGGACGCGAAGCAAGAGCCTTCCCCCCCCCCTCCTTGGCTGGCGGGGTATTGTGACGTGCGAGGTGCCTCCACAGTAGCCCCTCTCCCAGCACTGCCTGCGCGAGGCGGCGAGATAGCAGCAGACCACTCTCCCTGCCAGGAGAGCTCTTTTCAGGGAGGGGCAACAGTGGAGCACGACAAGAACTCAGGTCCGCCGCCGTCGGAAGTGGGTGCCGATACGGCTATATTGCCAGGCAGACCCCTACTTCCATTGTGGGCTGGACCTCTCAAATTCTCTCGCCTTGACCAGCCTCGCGAGGCACTCCCGCGCGGGTTCGCCCAAGGCGTTGAAGAGCCACCACGCGCCTGAGGGTGAAGGTCTGTTGTGGGTTTCTTTACTACGCCGCATCGGCGGTCCATGCGGCATGCTCTTGCACAAGGGCAGCGGGCCGTACTGCGAAGAATCCTGTGGATTGTTCAGGTTGCCCTATCGACTTTGCCTACCAACAAACACAAGGATAACAAGATGAACAAAGGAACTGCCATCGTTGGGTTTATCGCTTGCTTCCTCTCGGGGATGGGCCTCATGTACGGGATCGGGCAGCGGCCCAGAAGCGGGGACATCACCCCGGACACCTCGACGACCACGGCCCCTGGAGCAGCTTGGAGCGACAGCGACTCGCCTATTCCAGTAACCTCGCAGGATCCAACCTGGGGCAACCGCAATGCACCAGTCACCATCGTAGTTTTCTCCGACTTCCAGTGCCCCTTCTGCTCTCGGGTGGAGGGTACTCTCGATCAGATCAAGGAGCAGTATGGCAAAGACAAGGTGCGGATCGTTTGGAAAAACGAACCGCTATCCTTCCACAAGGACGCGAAACCAGCAGCCATCGCAGCATACGCCGTGTTCTTGGCCAAAGGGAACGACGCCTTCTGGAAGTTCCACAAAGCGGCCTTTGCAGGTCAGCGTGAGCTGAACGATGCCAACTACGAAAAATGGGCGGTAGAGGCCGGCGTGGACGCTGCAACCTTCAAGAAATTCAAGGACGACCCAAGGGCGGCAGCGAAGGTCGAGGAGGATCACGCACTGGCACAGAAGGTAGGGGTTAGTGGCACGCCCCACTTTAAGATCAACGGGATTGAGCTCTCCGGGGCGCAGCCGCTGGAGAAATTTAAGGAAGTCATCGACGCACAGCTAGAGAAGGCCAAGGCAAAGGCGGCTGCGGGCGTCAAACCGGATAAGATCTACGTCGAGCTATCCAAGGAGAACTTCAAGGCGGCACCTGCCCAGGACAAGAAGCAGCAGGAGGCCCCCAAGCGGGACGAAGACAAGACCATCTGGAAAATACCGGTAGGTACGTCGCCAGTGGACGGGCCGGATACAGCCATGGTCACTATCGTGCTCTTCTCCGACTTTCAATGCCCCTTCTGCAAACGGGTGGAAGATACCCTCAAGGAAGTCAAGAAAGCTTACGGAGACAAGGTGCGCTTCGTTTGGAAGGACCAGCCGCTGCCGTTCCACCCACGAGCAAAGCCAGCGGCGGTGCTAGCCCGAGAGGCCATGGCACAGAAGGGTCCCAAGGCCTTCTGGGAAGCGCATGATAAGCTCTTCGCCTCCGCGCCGAAGCTGGAGGACGCGGACCTGGAGAACCTAGCGAAGGAGCTGGGCCTCGACGTCGCCAAATTCAAAGATGCACTTGCTAAGGACAAGTACAAGGACGTAATCGAGGCCGATCAGAACCTCGCAGACGATATGAACGCTAGCGGTACTCCCCACTTCTTCATCAACGGGATAAGGCTGGTAGGGGCTCAGCCGCTGGAGAAGTTCAAGGAGGTCATCGACGAGCAGATCAAAAAGGCAGAGGCCATCAAAGCCAAGGGTGTGCCCGCCAACAAGGTGTACGACGAGATCATGAAGGAGGGAAAGGAGCCCCCACCTCCAGAGATGAAGAAGGTTCCTGCTCCCGGCCCCGACCAGCCCTTCAAGGGAGGCAAGGACGCCAAGGTGGTCATCCAGGAGTTCTCCGACTTCCAGTGCCCCTTCTGCTCCCGGGTCGAGCCAACCGTCAAGCAGGTGCTCGAAACCTATGGCAACAAGGTCAAGATCGTCTGGCGCCACAAGCCACTGCCCTTCCACAAGGAGGCACCCCTGGCCAGCGAGGCATCTATCGAGGCCTTCAAGCAGAAGGGCCCCGACGCCTTCTGGAAGTACCACGATATCCTCTTCGAGAAGCAGAAGGAACCGAATGCTCTGCTGCGCCCCGCTCTGGAGTCCTATGCAGAGCAGATCGGCCTCGACATGGTAAAGTTCAAGAAAGCGTTGGATACCAACGTCCACAAGCCCCTCGTCGATGCAGACTCAAAGGTCGCGGACGATGCAGGAATCAGCGGCACTCCTGCCTTTATTATCACTGTCAACAACAAGCCCGAGGGCTACTTCATTAGCGGTGCCCAGCCCTTCCCCAAGTTCAAGAAGATCATCGACCGCGCCCTCAAAGAAGCGAAGTAACCCATTCCACACTAGAAGGAACCTGCGCCGGAGCGCTAATCCGGGCCCGAACTGGCGCCAAGTGGGCGGATCGATTGCCGCAGCATCGTAAACAGCCCATCGGCGGCGGCAGGCTCCTTCTCGGCGTGATCCGCCGAGACGCTCGCCTGAATAAGCACTACCGCCTTCTTCTCCCCCACAGGGACTGCCAGCGCGATCACTTCGTACACACGTTGATCGCTGGTCGCCACCCGAATCCGCTCCCCCATCAGTACACCAATCTTTACCGGGGACGTGGGCAGGAGCCTCTTGACTACCGTCGCTCCCGTCCCCGCAAGCAATTGGGACTCTTTCAACCCCACCGCACCACTCACCCCTTCCAGCCCTGCGATCCTCACTCGTCCCGTCCCGTCTGGGCTGTGGAACTCGTAAGTCCCCCCTGCCCCTCCTCCGGTCCATCCCGCTGGTGTCTCGATCTGGAGACGGTGGGCTTCGATCCGTCTCACCTCTCCCTTGGGAGGCGACCGCCCACACCCCATAAGGAGAAACATCACCAGCGGAAGCAACCCGGCCAGGGAAGGGAACAGGGCTCTCACCATACCTTGACCAGAACCCGGTTACGGGCAGGCATCAAGAGAGGCAGGGGCCATACTGCACATCTATGACCGTGTACGATCTTTCACCACCTGGGCTACGCACCACCAACGCATCGCCGACCGATTTCCCTAGGAGAGCGCGACCCATGGGAGAGAGATAACTGATGAACCCCTGATCGGCGTCGGTTTCATCGGGCCCAAGGATGCGGAGGGTCTGCAAGGTACCATCCTGGTCTTCGAGGGTGACCCAGGCTCCGAAGAAACACCGGTCCGACGAGCGAGGAGCGTCGACGTCCACCGGCACAAGGACATCAAGGCGCTTCTCAAGGAAGCGAGTGCGCCGGTCGATCTCTCGGAGCCGTTTCTTGCCGTAAATGTACTCGGCATTTTCGCTCCGATCCCCCTGGGCGGCAGCAGCGGCTACCTCATCTACCACCTGGGGGCGCTCGACAGAACGGAGATGGTTGAGTTCGGCCAGAATACGGGCGTAGCCTTGCTGGGAGATGTATTCTTTTTGCATCAGGAAGCCGGAAGTAGCGTCGAACGTACACGGACCCAAAGCGTTCAGGTAGATTGGGCTACCCGGGCGAGGCGCCGGGCTTCAGGTCATGGAGGTATCCACGTGTTTCAGCAACTAATCGGTCTAACGGGGGGGTTGTTTCTGGGGCTTACGCTTGTAGCCACCTCTGGATGCGGCGATGATAAACCTGAAACCAAAACCGTTGAAGACCCCTACCCCGACTTCGCCTCCTTCTGCAACGGGATCGCCCGAGCCCAATGCACCAAGGCCATCCAGGACGCTTGCAGCCTAGATACTACCAGCGATACTGAGTGCTTGAGCGAGGCCTCCAAAGCCTGCGCCAACCGGGACAGCGACGTTACCCGAGACAAGAGTACCGGGAACTACCGCAAGGACAAGGCAGAAACCTGCATCACAACCGTAGGTGGGGTCTACGCGAAGGCCAAGATCACCAAAGAGGATCACGCAGCCATCCGGCGCGCCTGCGACCCGGTCTTCCGGGGTAAAAACACCGCAGGCTTCGAGTGTGAGGGGGATCTCGATTGCGAGGAAGGCCTCGCCTGTTATCGCAGTAACCTCGCGGCCCCCAAGGGCACCTGTGAACCTCCTAAGACCAAAACCAAAGGGGACTCCTGCGATGAGAAGGGTGCTCTCTGCGACAAAGGACTCTACTGCACTCCCAATGACAAGATCTGCGGCGCTCGCCCCGAGGAAGGTAAGGCCTGCTCTGCCACCAAGCCTTGCCTGGAAACCCTCTCCTGCCAGAACATCGACAGCGAGGGAAACGGGATCTGCGGCACTCGCAAGGGAAGCCAGGTCGAGTGCCAGAGTGATACAGAGTGCCAAAGCAACTTTTGCGCCCTGGTAGGGGCGAAGAAAATCTGCCTCGATACGCTCAACTTCGGCACAGGTTCCCCGGTTTGTGAGAACTTCGACGGGAAATGACCGTCGGTCGCATACCGGTGCCGCTGTTGCTCTGGTGTCTCGGGGCAACCGCAGGCTGCGATGAAAAGAAAGAACAGTTGATCGAGAAGGTAGCGGGGCCCAGCGCCTCCAACACCGAACCTCCCCCTCCCCCCGGACCTCCTCCAGACCGAGTTCCCAACATCAGCATCGACACCCAGGGGCTCTACATGGGCGGCGAGCGCGCCAACCTTTCTGCTCAGGATGGCCTCCAAAAGCTCGCTGAAATCACCGGAAAGTACCAGCTCGCCGGCAAGACGGTCGCCGTCTCTGCCTTGCGCAACGCACGTACCCCTCATGTAGCTTGGGTTGTCCAGGCGCTCGCTGAACGAGGAGCCCATGAGATCCTAATCCGTACCCAAGACCGCGCTCACAAAGAAGCCTCCCTCAAGCTGACCCCTGAGGGAAAATTGGGGAAGATCCCCGATTGCACCGTCGTTACCATGATGCTCAAGGACCGCACCACCGCGTCTTGGAGCATCCGGGGCGGCATCGCCACCAAGTATCCTCGGGGGATGGCCGGCCCCGACATGAGCCTCACTCTCGAGGGGATCACCAAACAGGTCAATCGCTGTCCTTCCACAGTCCTTCTTTTCTCCGGGGATGATACCATCGAGTGGGGGCTCACCTTTGATCTTGCCCTCAATGTAGCCTCTGCCCAGCCTCCCCTCAAAATCACCACGTACACACTCACACGGGAGGCTCCCATAGCCGGGCGTCCGGTTAAGCTCTCTCCCTGAAGAAACCTCACACCCGTCGCCGGGCATGCCCAGAGGGAGGCATCCTCCTGGCGGCCCCATCGGCCGCTGACAGCCCCTCGCCAGGCATGCGCGGAGGGAGGGGATCGCGTATAGTGGGCCGCCCCCGCGGTCTTCCTACCGACGGGGAACCACCCACGAGCGTCGGTATGGGCAGAAAAAAGGCGAAAAAGGGCGCGCACAGGGCATCCACCACGTCCTCCTCACGCCCCTCGTCACCTCCTCCTTCCCCCCCTCCATCTTCCAACCGACACGACCCTTCCTCCCTGGAAGAAGCCCTCACTAGCGCAGCGGCTGGGGCTGCACCCCCGAACCCTCACGAACTGGCATCCCCAACCCAAACCAGCTCAGCCTCCTCCCCAATCACCCTGGATAGCCTCGCTCCCACCACGGTTCCTCCTGCGAGAGACACCCCAAACTCGCTCCCTCCCGAGGCCCGCACGGATCTCGGGGAGCTTTCGATAACAACACACTCCTCCGTTGAGCTTTCCCCTGCCTCCGAACAACCTTCTCGCCCTGCTTCTGAACAACCTTCTCCCCCTTCCAGCAAAGCTCATACCGCAGAAGCTACCGAGGGGGAGCGGCCGTCCCAGCGAGAGCAAGCCACCAAAGATGCTCCCCAAAACAAACACTCCTCAGGGAAAATCGCCCTCGAAGAGGACGAGCTCCACAAAAATTTCTTTGCAGGAGCAGAGGCGGCAGTCGCCCAACTCCATGCGGATGCCAGAAAGGCCGCTCACCTAGAGGAGGCGATTCTCGCGCCCCCCTCTCCTATCCTCTCCCCTGAACAGCTCGCCCGGAGACACCTGCTCCGAAAGGTTGTCGGCGGCGTAGTTGGTGTTGCTTCGGTGCTGGCCCTGCTCGTGTTTCTCCGGGTAGCGATAGCCCCCAAGAAATCCGACCTGGCTACTTTGGAACTGCCGCCCATGCCCAAGGTGGCGGCCCCCATCACCTCCATCCCGACCCCCATCGACCCCGGTCCTTCTGCCGTGCCTCTCCCTTCTTCCCCAGACTCCAGCACGACAGCTGCTCCGGCGGACTCCTCATTCCCTGAGCAGCTAACGACCTCAACGGAACCTCTCACCTCCGCAGTTTCCGCTGTTGCTTCGGCTCCAGAGGCTAGCCCCTCCGCAACAACGGTGGTGCCAACATCCAGCGCCAGTACCGTAGCCTCCTCTGCGGAGCCAGCCGCCGCAGCGAGCCATGCCCCAGACACCACAGGGTCAGCCGGTGCGCCAACTTCCTCCGAGCAAGCCAAGGCTCTGACCAAGCAGGCGCTTCGCCTGTTGGAACAGGGGAGCTACAAAGGGGCCATCGAGAAGGCTTCAGCTTCTGTAGAGGCAGACCCCACTGACGCCAATGCTTACCTCTACTGGGGTACTGCGCTGATGAGCTTGGGCAAAATGAAGGAGGCCAAAGAGATCTTTACCCGATGCACGGAGAAAGCCACCCGAGGCCCCACGAACGAGTGTCGAAAGTTCCGCTGAGGCACATGGGCATCCGGGACCGGGTGCGCTAGCTTCGGCCTATGCAAGGTTCGTGGAAGCAAGCTTGGGGCGTGGCTCATCGGGCAGGGCGCTGGCTTTCCGGGATGGCGCTGGCGCTGGTCTTGGGGGCCCCGATCCCAGGATGCAAGCAGGAAACTCACAAAGGGAGCACGATCAAGACGGAAGCACTGGGGCCTGTTCCCGCACCGCCAGGGTTGGCTGCGGAGCTCGTGCTGGCTCACCCCAACACAACCTGGACCCGCGTCCGGGAGGTGATTGGAGGTCCTCTCAAGTTGATGCCAGCCAGCTACCCGATGCTGGTGGTTTCTCTACTGGGTCTACCTCCAACAATAGCGGAACAAATCGACAGTGATGTGCCCACCCTGGGGGCTGCCACCTCGGACGGAAGCAGCGAGACGCCGGTACTGGCTATTCATGTCAAAGATGGGAAGCAAGTGGAGCTGGCGCTCACCACCGGGCCAGACGCGCGTTATACAGCAAAGCCGGATATTCCCTCGGGGGTGACCCTACTGGAACCGAAGCCCGGACAGACAGCGCTAGCAGCCTCCCTGGGCATCACCGGAAACTACCTGCTCGTGGCCTATGCCCCCGACGGCTTGCTCAAGATTGGCCCCTACGCTGCTCGTACACTCAGCACGCGGCCTGCTCCCAGGGAGGATCTGCTTCTCATCAGTGACCATGATGCGCTGGCAGGTCCACTGCGTACTCGGCTGAGCATCGCCTGGGGCGAGCTACGCAGGAGCCTGGAAAAAGCCGATCAAGAGCAGCGAGAAAAGCATGGCGGTAGTGCGCCAACCTTCGGAGATCCGAGGGCAGCGCTCCAGAAGGCAGACGCCACCGTTCAGGGCATCCTGGCATTGATGACAGATCTCGCCGAGGGACGCATTCAGTTCACCTTGGACGACACAGGGGCCCACCTCAAGACGACCCTCCGACCACATTCCCCCAATGGCCTCGCTGCCCAGGAGTTTGCTGCCATGCGCACTGCTGATGCTACGGCGCTCCTCGACCTTCCAGCGAGCACCAGTGTGGGGTTGCTCCTTGTCGACTCCCCGGAGATCCGTGAGCGAGGCGCCCGGGACCAGGCAGAGGCCATCGAGAAGGTGCTGGCGGACAAGCTCAAGGATGTGGACCGCAAGCGTATCCAGGATGTGCTGGCCTCGTGGTCCAAAGGCCGTGGAGATCAGCTTCTACTCGGGGGCCGCATCGCCCAGGGCGAGCGGGTTCTCTTCGCCCGGAGTACCCTCACCGACGCGGATACCCTGGACCGTGGCATCCGGTCGACCTTCGACCTCACCCAAGTTCCGGCCATCGCCGAACCGATGCGCCACTGGATCGGCGATATCAAGTTGAGTGCCATCTCCTCCTCCCCTGTGGAAGGGCTCCGAGGCGGGTTGGTCCGCGCCGAGCGGGAGGTACCCAAAGTCAGAATCGACCCCGAAACGGGGCGAGCCAAGCGAGTCGCCGTAGAGGACAAGGGGGAGAGCAAAGAGAAGGGGAAGGGAAAGGAAGGGAAACAACACAAGGAGACGGACGGGAGGACCGAAGTCTTCGAAATCGCTTGGGTGCTGGATAAGGAGACGGCAACGTATGTGATCGCACCCGAGGCCAAAGCAGCCTTGCAGGAACTCCGAGAAGGGAGCAAAGGTACGCTGCGGGGAGAGGAAGAAGTGAAGGGGATGGTGAGTGCTCTGGGGAGCGAAACCTCGTTCGCGCTGCTGGTGCTGCCTATGCGACTGTTCGGCGGCATGCTGCCCAAGGCACCTACCGTAAGACCACCAGCGGCACCCATCGTGGTAGCGTTTGGCAAGGGAGAGCAGGGAGGGTGGTTTCGGGTGGATGCAGCGCCAGCGGCGGTAAGGGAGCTGGCGAAGATCCGGCCAATGGATTGAACCGGATTGCCAGAGGACAGCCGCGGGAAGCACACTGGAGGCATGCCCCGCCCTGGTTACGACGAGGTGCTCCTGATCACCGGCTACCCTACTTTCGGAGCTCGGCAACTCGTGGCTCTCGCCCTGCGTACTCAGCCCTCGACCTTCCTCTATGCCCTGGCTGCACCGGAGCAGATGGAAGCGGCCCAAGAGCATGCGGCGGCCCTGTCCCCGGACGCCAGGGAACGCTTCGAGCTGCTGGAAGGAACGACGACTCACATCGACCTGGGACTATCGGGGGCAGAAGTCCGGCGGATCTGCACGGAAGTGGATCGAATTCACCACATGGAGCAGCTCACCCACCCGAGCGTCGATAAGGAAAGTGCAACGCGGGTCAATGTCCGCGGGACGCTGGAGGTGTTGGAGCTAGCTCGGAGCTGCCACCAGCTCAAGGCGTTGGTATATCACTCCACGGCTTTCGTAGCCGGTGATCGCACAGGGAAGATCCTGGAAGACGAGCTGGACAAGCACCAACGGTTTCGTAACCCAGTAGAGGAAACCAAGGCGATCGCCGAGCGGCTAGTCAGGGCGGCGATGCGCTCAATCCCCGCGATGATCCTCCGACCCACGCTCGTCGTGGGGGACTCGCAGAGCGGAGAGGTCGACCAGCTCGAGGGGCCCTATCTGGCGCTGCTCCTCATCCTGAGCACGCCGCCGGAGATGGCTGTCCCTTTGCCACGGAGCGACAACCCCCTCCACATGATCCCAGTAGACTACATGGTCCAGGCGGCCCTCGCGCTAGGGCGAGACAGTCGCGCCATTGGCAAGACCTTCCACCTAGCAGATCCAAAGTGCCTCTCGGCAGACCGGGTCTTCGAGATCCTCGCCCGTGCGGCTGGCCGTCGCATCGGAGGAGCCCTCCCCACCGCCTTCACCCAGGCGCTGCTCCGAGCCCCAGGGCTGACACGTCTGGTCCGAAGCCCCCGAGCCTTCCTCGACCAGATCCTCACCCCAGTATGCTTCGACACCTCGCATACGGATCAGCTCCTCCACGGCACCGGCATCGTCTGCCCACCTTTCGAGAGCTATGTTGATCGGCTCGTTGCCTACGTCCGTGCTCGCTACCTGGTCGAGACTTCCCCCGACACCGGACGCCCTTCCCTCGATCTTGACGCAGATGACCTCCCCTGACCCCTCGACCAACCCCCGCGAGGCTCTCCAGACCACAGGCCTGCTCTTGCTCTCTACCTGGGTGGTGGTTACCTGCTCTGCCGCTCAGGGGCGCCCTTCCATGCCACCGCTCCCAGCGGCGTTGCTGGTGCTTCCCACCCCTATGGCCTCCAGCGCCTCTGCAGTCGCCTCCCCTCCCTCTGCCCTGGCCTCTGCTCCAGCGCTCGAACCTTCCCCCCCTCCCGCACCCATCCTCTCCGGGTTGCCCACGCCCCAAATCGCCCCGTTGGCACGCTTCCACGGAGCGCTCGCAGCGCTGGAGTCCGGGGTACGGAGGGATCATGTACGCATCCTTTGGCTAGGGGATTCTCACACCGCCGCGGACCTTTGGACCGGGGAGGTGCGCCGTGCCCTCCAGCACCGCTACGGGGACGGGGGCCCAGGCTTCGTCCATGTGGCTTGGCACAAGTACCGCCACGACAAGGTACGGACCGAGGCACATGGCTCCTGGCGAACCGAGCCCGGAGACTACGCCCGGCTCAAGCGCTATGACGACGGAGTGCAAGGGCTCGGGGGGGTGCGCCAGGTGCCCAAAGAACCTGGTGCCGTAGCCACGGTGGAGCTTCGAGACACCGTCGGAGGAGAGTACACCTGGGATCTCGCCTACCGGCTACCGGAGGGAGCAGGACTCGAGGTGAGCATGGGAGACGGAACTGCCAGAAAGCTGTCCAGCACTCCTGGCACTCTGGGGATCCTCCACGAAACAACGAGGACCACAGGGCCCCACCGCCTTCAGGTCAAAGCAACCCACGGGAAACCTCAACTCCTTGGGGTGGTGATCGAGGCGAGCAAGCCTGGCCTGGTGCTGGATACGGTGGGGCTGAACGGAGCGCGGGTAGGTACATTCCTGGGCTGGGAGCCATCCTCTTGGGAGGCGGAAGTGGCTCGCCGCAAGCCGGACCTCGTAGTGCTCGCCTTCGGAACCAACGAATCCTCAGACCCAGCCCCGAAGCCTGAGCGTTATGAGCACTCTGCACGACAGCTTCTCGAACGGCTGCACAGAGCAGCCCCAGGGGCGGATTGTCTGGTCATCACTCCGATGGATCGTGCCGGACCCGAGTACCCGGCCAGGCTCACGGCCATCACACAGGGGTTTTCTGCAGCAGCTCAGGCCGCTGGCTGTGCCACGTGGAGCGCCCTGGACGCTATGGGCGGATTCGGAGGGATGGTGCGCTGGGCCGGCGAAGCTCAGCCACGGGGCAGTGCTGACGGTGTCCATCTCACCCCGCGCGGATACACCTCCTTGGGAAACAGCCTGGTACGATTCCTGGTCCCGAGCGAGGGTTCCAAGGGGGGGCTTCCGCTGGAGGGCAAACAACCGTAGGCTCCCGATAGCGTGGACATCCCTCCCGGTACGCTCATCGCAGGCACCTACGAGATCCTCGGTCCCCTTGGGAAGGGGGGGATGGGGGAGCTCTTCCGGGCCCGCAACACCCGCACCGAACGCAAGGTAGCCCTCAAACTCTTGCGCCCCGACGCAAAGGCGAGGGCAGACGCCATCGAGCGCTTCCGGCGGGAAGCGAGGGCCGCCGGAATGATCAACAGCGACCACGTGACCCAGGTATTGGATATCGAAGATGACCCAGTACACGGGATCGCCATCGCCTTCGAGCTTCTGCAAGGGGAGAACCTCCTTGACTACCTGCGGCGAACCGGGGTCATGTCCCTGGAAGCGATCCACCCCTTGGTGGATCAGATCCTCAAGGGGCTCCAAGCTGCCCATGCGGTTGGGATCATCCACCGAGATCTCAAACCCTCCAATGTCTTCCTGGAGCAGCGTCCCGACGGCAGCGTGCGGGTCAAGATCCTCGATTTCGGGATCTCCAAGCTGCCGAAGACCATGGCCAAGCAATCGCTGACCGAGCCAGGTCAGGCTCTTGGCTCCTTCATGTTCATGCCACCGGAGCAGATCCAGCGAGCAGCAAGCGTCGACCAACGGGCTGACATCTACGCTGTCGGCACCCTGGTGTTCCAGGCAATGACCGGACACCTGCCCTACA
Organism: Polyangiaceae bacterium; assembly: GCA_025057345.1. Classification (GTDB taxonomy): domain Bacteria; phylum Myxococcota_A; class Polyangia; order Polyangiales; family Polyangiaceae; genus JANWXX01. The sequence continues at coordinate 14,064 of JANWXX010000039.1, forward strand.
GCGCCCGGAACATGATGGAGCTGGTCCAGCTCAAGACCACCTCCGAACCTCGCACCTTGCAGGAGGTTTCCGGCAAAGTCTTTCCCCCGGGGCTCCAGGCTTGGATCGACCGCTGCCTCCGGCGCAATCGGGAGGAGCGCTTCCCGAACGCCACGGAGGCTGCCGCCGCCTGGCGAGCCCTCCTTCCCTCCGCGGTGGCCCTCACCCCCTACATCTCCTCTTCCCCCTTCAACCTCTCCACCCCTCAATTCACTGCGCCGCCTCCCTCCTCCCCTGCTCCCTTGCCTGGGAGCTATGCAGCTGTCCCGCCCTCTCCTCCCCACGGCTACGGCCCCGCTCCCTCCCCCCCTACCTACGCCCCATCCCCTTACCCACAGGCTCCTCTCCCTCCCTCCAGCGCCGACGAAGCCCCCACGCAGGTTTATCGGCAAATACCCCCTCCTGGAGCAGCTTCTGCACCCCTTCATCCCTTCCCCCATCCGCCAGCTCCACCCCAGGCTCCCCCGTCGGTTCCCCTTCAGGTCACTCCTCCGCACCAAGGAGCTCCCCTCTTCAATCTCCACGATCCCACCACCGTTCCGCTCGTTCCTCCGCGCCAGGGAGTTCGCTGGTGGATCCTCGCCTCCGTGGTGCTGGTGGTGATAGGTGGAGCAATCGCCGTAGCAGGGTATGTGCTGATGCCGAAGTAGTCAACGCCGGCGCATTCCTCCGGAGCGATACTCAGCAAGGACATTGTGATCCTGCTCCTTCTTGAGAAGCACGCCGGCGAAAGGAAGCGGCAGTTCGCGCCCGAGCCGATCCGCACCAATCTCGCTCCGGGCCAGAACTGCGAGCCAGTCAATCAGCTCGCTGGTACTCGGCTTCTTCCGTAGGCGAGGCACCGCGCGCAGCTCGTAGAAGGCAACCACCGCCTGGTCCACCAAGCGACTGTCCAGCGACGGATGATGGACGCGAACAATGCGCTTCATCAGCTCCTCCGAAGGGAACTCGATGAAGTGAAACACGCAGCGTCGAAGGAAAGCGTCGGGTAGCTCCTTCTCGTTGTTGCTGGTGATGATGACCACAGGGCGGTGGCGCGCTACCACTTCATCGCCGGTTTCCGCGATCACAAAGCGCATACGATCCAGCTCATGGAGAAGGTCGTTAGGGAATTCCAGGTCCGCCTTGTCGACCTCGTCGATAAGAAGCACCTTGCGCTCCGGGGAGGAGAACGCCTGCCCTAGCGGACCTAGCTTGATATACCGGCGGATATCCTTCACGTCTCCCTCGCCGAAGCGGGCGTCGTAGAGCCTCTGGACCGTATCGTAGACATAGAGCCCATCTTGAGCCCTTGTCGTCGACTTGACGGGCCAGTGGATGAGATCAAGCCCGTACGCTTCGGCGACTGCATGAGCCAGCAGCGTCTTTCCGGTGCCCGGCTCGCCCTTGATCAGCAGCGGTCGCTCAAGAGCCAATGCGCAGTTTACCGCAGATTCCAGGGCCTCGTCGGTGAGATACGTGGGGGTGCCTTGAAACTGGCGGAAGGAGGAGTGCACGCTCCCTTCCTAGCACAGGCTGATGCTAAGGTGCCTTGCTCCGCAAGGATTGCCATGATTCCCTATGAGATCCGGGCTGCGCTCCCCACTGACGAGGATCAGATCCTGGAGGTGGCGCGTCACCTCAACACGGTCAACCTCCCCCATGATCGGGGAGCCATCCACGAGCTTCTGCATGTAAGCGAGGCCAGCTTTTCCGGGACCATCGACATCAACCGGCGAGAGTATGTCTTCGTCCTCCGGGACCGGGTTCGAGACCGGGTCATCGGCACCTCCATGATCTTGGCTCAGCTTGGCCGTCGCGACGCCCCTTACATCTACGTCGACGTCATCGAAGAAGAGAAATACTCCGCCACCCTCGATCGACACTTCCACCACACGTTGCTCCGTATCGGCTACTCCTACAACGGCCCCACCGAGATCGGTGGCCTGGTTCTCCACCCTGACTACCGTCGCGTTCCCGAGCGTCTCGGGCAGTTCCTCAGCTACGTCCGCTTCCTCTTCATCGCCGCCCACCGTCCCCTCTTCCGCCCCGAGGTCGTGGCAGAGCTCCTCCCCCCCCTGGAACCTGACGGAACCTCCCACCTCTGGGAAGCTCTGGGCCGCAAGTTCACCGGACTTAGCTACGCCGAAGCCGATATGCTCTCCAAGAAGAACAAAGAGTTCATCAAGCAGCTCTTCCCCGAAACGGTGATCTACGCCACCCTCCTCGACCCCCAGGCCCAGGAGGTCATCGGGAAAGTCGGCGCCCAAACTCGCGGCGTCGAGAAGATGCTCCGCCGCATCGGGTTTCGATACGCCCATCGCGTCGACCCCTTCGACGGAGGCCCCCACTTCGTCGCGGAAACCGACGAGATCTCCTTGGTGAAGCGTACCCGCCGTACCCTCCGCCCTCACATTGTCCCCAGCGGTACCCTCAAGAGCCGTGGCCTCCTCGCGGCCCTCTATCCCGGCCCCCCCTTCTTCCTCTCCGTCCTCGGCGGCCTCGATCACCCCGACGATCATGGCGCCACCATCGAGCAGGATACCGCGGAGCACCTCGCCTCCGAGGAGATCCTCACGCTACCCCTCGATTGACCTTACTCCCAGGTTTCTTCTCCCGATCGGGCGAAGGAGGGAGCAACCAGGGAGGGTCTACGAAGCAAAAGGAGCAAGAGGAGGGTGCCGAGAAGGGCAGAAACCAACAGGGGAGCAGGAACTCCATACAGGCTCGGACCAAGGCCCGCAAACCATCCCCGGCCAACCCCCAACGAGAGGGTGTTGTACAGCAGGTGCAGTAGCACCGCCGCTGCGACGGAGCCGGAGAGGGTCCGGGCCGCTCCCGCAGCAAAGCCTAGGCAGGTGGTGGATACCACACGGACGATCCCCACCCCCCCCGGCATATCCCCATGCATCAGCCCAAAGATGACTCCTGCCCCCACCGTCGCCCCCCAACCTCCGACCAGCCACCCCTGGAGCCGCTGACCTGCCGTCGGCCCCAGCTCCTCATGGACCACAGGAGGCCCTGGAACGCGCTGCAGCAGCCCATGCAAAGCGTTCCAGAGCGCACCCCGAAAGAGCAGCTCCTCGGATACCGCTGCCAGCACCACACCGGTCACCAGCGCAGCAGGTAGCGAGGAACCGGTCAGCTCCGCAGCGAAGGCTCCCGCATTCTGCCGGGAGGCGCCGGGCCCTCGGGTGCGTAGCTCCTCCATCAGGGTCGGTAGAGCCACTGCCAGGGCGATCAACGCCGAGGAAACCCACACCAGCGGTGAAACCAGCACAGTACGGACCAGTGCCCGCCCGGATGGAACCTCCCCCCACAACCGCCGGATCCCACCAGGCACAAGCAGCCTCCACGCTCCGAGGCCAAGGAGCAGCACTGCAAGCTGGGTCAGCGCCCGGAAGGTCGACCAAGAGATAGCCTTCCGCAACGCCATCGGTGCATGCCTGGCCCCGAGCGGAAGTAGGTATCGGGCCAGCAAGAGCCACACCCCCGTAGCCCCCAGCACGGCCAGGACGCCCCTCCAAGGGTGTTCTGGACGGGCTTCCCTCACGAAGACGCCTTCTGCCGGAGCAGCTCGTCGATACGCACCCCGTTGATCCTAAGCCCCTCAATCTTCGCGTCCTCCATGACCACGCCGGAGAGGTCGATGTCCTTGAGCGTGGCCCCGGCAAGGGTCACGTCTTCCCAGAAGGTCTTGCTAGCATCCACGTCCCTGATCGTGGCTCCGGCGAGGGAGGCATCCTGCAAGGTGCTCCCTGAGAAATCGAGGTTCTTCAGAGTGGCCCCCTTCCACGATACGTCGTCGAAGGTAGCTCCTGCGAAGGAGGCGTTGGTGATGGTCGCCCCGGAAGCATCCGCATCGTCGAAGGTGGCTTTCTTCAGCGTCACGTTATGAAAGGTCGCCTCTGCGAGATCGA